>NZ_JBWKPU010000015.1:1750-61603 GCF_059418405.1 Pseudomonas sp. GW821-FHT09A09 | reverse complement strand
CCCCCCTCCCCCCCCCCCCCCCCCCCCCCCCCGGGCTCCTACAGGGTTAGTCGACGGTGATGTTGTGCTTGGCGAGGAAGGCGACGAAGGCTTCTTCGTCCAGCACCTTCAGACCCAGCTCGCTGGCCTTGGCCAACTTGGAGCCCGCGCCCGGCCCGGCGACCACGCAGTGGGTTTTCGCCGAAACGGAACCGGCCACCTTGGCGCCGAGACTTTCCAGCTTGTCCTTGGCCACGTCACGGCTCATCAACTCCAGGGAGCCAGTAAGCACCCAGGTATGCCCTGCTTCGGGCAAGCCTTCGACGACTTTTTTCTCGCTCTGCCAATGCATGCCGAAGTCGCGGAGCTGCTGCTCGATGGCCAGGGCGCGGTTGGCGTTGTCGGCATTATCGAAGAACTCGCGCACGGCCTTGGCCTGCTTCTCGGGCAGCGCCTGACGCATGTCGAGCCAGTCGGCTTTGATCACGCCTTCGAGGCTGCCAAATTTGTCCGCCAGTTTCTGCGCAGCACCCGGGCCAACGCTCGGCACGTGCAGCTTGTCGAGCAAGCCACCCAACGTGGCGCTGGCAGCGAACTCGGCGCTCAAGTCGCCCTGATCCTGCAATTGAAGCCCGCATTCTTCAGGCGACAGCAATGCACCGATCACTTCCTGGTTATGGCTGTCTTCAAAGAAGCTGTGAATCTCATGCGCCACTTCCAGGCCCACGTCAGGCAAGTACGTCAGCACTTCCGGCAAGGCCTTCTGCACGCGCTCCAGCGACGCCAGGGACCTTGCCAGCACCTTGGCGGTCTCCTCGCCCACATCGGGAATACCCAGGGCGTAGATAAACCGCGCCAGGGTCGGCGTCTTGCTGTTTTCGATGGCGGCGATCAGCTTCTTGCTGGAGATATCGGCAAAGCCCTCCAGGTCGATGATCTGTTCGTACTTGAGTTTGTAGAGATCCGCCGGCGAGCCGATGAGTTTCTCGTCCACCAACTGCTCGATGGTCTTGTCGCCCAGGCCGTCGATGTCCATGGCGCGACGCGAGACGAAATGAATGATCGCCTGCTTGAGCTGCGCCCCACACGCCAGTCGCCCGACGCAGCGGTACACCGCGCCTTCGCTGACGGTTTCCTTGCCCTTGCTGCGCTTGACCAGTTGGGTGCGCTCCACATGGGAACCGCACACCGGGCAGCTCTCGGGAATAGGCACCGCGCGGGCGTTTTCCGGACGGCGCTCAAGCACCACGGAGACGACTTGCGGGATCACATCACCGGCACGGCGGATGATCACCGTGTCGCCGATCATCACACCCAGGCGCGCCACTTCGTCCATGTTGTGCAAGGTGGCATTGGACACAGTGACACCCGCGACCTTGACCGGCTTGAGGCGCGCCACCGGGGTGACGGCGCCCGTGCGGCCGACCTGGAACTCCACGTCGAGCAATTCGGTGAGTTCTTCCAGGGCCGGGAATTTATGGGCGATGGCCCAACGCGGCTCGCGGGCACGAAAGCCCAGCTCACGCTGGGAAGCAATGCTGTTGACCTTGAACACCACGCCGTCGATCTCGTACGGCAGGCTGTTACGCCGCTCGCCGATATCGCGGTAGTACTCGAGGCAATCCTGGATGCCCTTGGCCAGCTTCAGCTCGTGGCTGATGGGCATGCCCCACTTCTGCAGCTGTTGCAGGTTGCCGATGTGGGTGTCGCTGATATCCGTGGTCACGCCATAGCAGCAGAATTCCAGCGGGCGGCTGGCGGTGATCTTTGAATCCAGCTGGCGCAGGCTGCCCGCAGCGGCGTTGCGCGGGTTGGCGAAGGTCTTGCCGCCAACTTCCAGCTGCGAAGCATTGAGCCGCTCGAACCCGGCCTTGGACATGAACACTTCGCCACGCACTTCCAGGGTCGCCGGCCAGCCGCTGCCGTGCAGTTTTAACGGAATATTGCGCACGGTGCGCACGTTGACGCTGATGTCCTCGCCAGTGGTGCCGTCGCCACGGGTGGCGCCGCGTACCAACTCGCCATCCTGGTACAACAGGCTGACCGCCAGGCCGTCCAGTTTCGGCTCGCAGCTGTATTCCACCGCCGCGCCACCGCCGAACAGGTCGCCCACCGGCAGGTCGAGACCTTCGGTAACCCGACGATCGAATTCCAGCATAGTGGTTTCATCGAATGCGTTGCCAAGGCTGAGCATGGGGATCTCATGCTTGACCTGGGTGAACGCCGACAGCGCCGCACTGCCCACCCGCTGCGTCGGTGAATCCCGCGTGACCAGCTCCGGATGCTCGGCCTCCAGGGCCTTGAGCTCGTGGAACAGCCGGTCGTACTCGGCGTCCGGGATGCTCGGCTCGTCGAGGACGTGGTAGCGGTAGTTGTGCTGATCCAGTTCAGCGCGCAGTTCGAGGATGCGGGTGTGGGCGGCGGTCATGGGTGTTCTCTCATAAAGCAAAAGAGCAGCCGAAGCTGCTCAATATGTTAGTGCACGGATTCTACAGACAACGCTTAAGATCGAACCTCAGCGTTTCTGTGTCAGGGCGCGACGCTCGAACTCGACGATGCGCTGACGGTAGTGTTCGATGGTCTGGGCGGTCAGGACGCTGCGTTGATCGTCCTTGAGTTCGCCATTGAGCTCCTGGGACAGCTTGCGGGCTGCCGCCACCATCACGTCGAACGCTTGTTTCGGGTGACGCGGGCCTGGCAAACCGAGGAAGAAGCTCACGGCCGGGGTGCTGAACAGGTCGATGTCGTCCAGATCGAACGTGCCCGGCTTGACCGCGTTGGCCATGGAGAACAGCACTTCGCCGTTACCCGCCATGCTTTCGTGACGGTGGAAGATGTCCATCTCGCCAAAACGCAGGCCGCTTTCCAGGATGTTCTGCAACAGCGCCGGGCCCTTGAAGCCGGCCGCGTCGCGGCAAATCACGCTGATCACCAGCACTTCTTCAGCGGCCGGCTGGTCGTTTACCGACTGACGCGGCGCGGTGCTCTTGCCAATGTTCTCGTCCGGGAAATCATCGTCGCGGCTGCTGAAGCTCGGGCCTTCATCGACGTCGAGGTTCAGGTCGCCCTGATGCGGCTCGGCGACCGCCGCGCTGTTGCGCTTGCCTCGCTTGGAAGACGGCTCACGGGCTTCACGCAGCGGCGCGCTCATCGACGGCAGGTCGTGCTCGTCCAGTTGCGGTTCTTTATGGGTATCCAGCACACGGGGCGGCCCCAGCAGCTCGGCACTGCCGTCGTCGTCCGGCAGGTTGGACAGGTTTCGGTCCAGGCGGAACTTGAGCTTGCCCTTGCCGCCGCGCATCCGGCGCCAGCCATCAAAAAGAATACCGGCAATGACAATAATGCCGATGACGATCAGCCACTCGCGCAGACCGATTTCCATGTAATCCCGTGCCTCTAATAAAAAATGCTGAAAAATAAGGGGTTTAGCACCGTGCAAACCGCTTTAAAACGTGGCGCCAACTCTATGTTCTGACTGACGTTTTGCCCACGCACACGAAAAATTGACATTAAACTAGCACGACCAAAGATAACTTTACACCGTCTGTCAAAATGCCTTGAACAAATATGTCCATTTGCCATATTTCACAGCCGGTTCCATCACCTTACATCCTGCTGAAAATTCTCTTTCAAAGCGTGGTTCAGGATTCCACCATCGCCATCGCTTCTTCCACGTCCACCGCCACCAGGCGCGAACAGCCCGGTTCGTGCATCGTCACACCCATCAGTTGATCAGCCATTTCCATGGCGATCTTGTTGTGGGTGATATAGATGAACTGCACCGTCTGGGACATCTCTTTAACCAAGCGTGCGTACCGTCCAACGTTAGCGTCATCCAGCGGGGCGTCAACTTCATCGAGCATGCAGAACGGCGCCGGGTTCAACTTGAAGATGGCAAATACCAGGGCCAATGCGGTCAGGGCCTTCTCGCCGCCGGACAACAAATGGATGGTGCTGTTCTTCTTGCCCGGAGGCCGCGCCATGATCGTTACCCCAGTATCGAGTAGATCTTCGCCCGTCAGTTCCAAGTAAGCGCTGCCTCCACCGAAAACTTTCGGGAATAAGGCCTGTAAACCGCCATTAATCTGATCAAAGGTATCTTTGAAACGATTACGGGTTTCCTTGTCGATCTTGCGGATCACGTTTTCCAAGGTGTCCAGTGCCTCGACCAGGTCGGCGTCCTGGGCGTCCAGGTAACGCTTACGCTCGGACTGTTGCTGGTATTCGTCGATAGCCGCGAGGTTGATCGCGCCGAGGCGTTGAATACGCGCAGCAATGCGCTCAAGTTCTTCTTCGGCGTCTTTCTCGTTGGCCTGGGCGGTCAGCGTATTGAGCACGCCGTGCAGGTCGTAGCCGTCTTCGAGCAACTGGTCCTGCAAGGTCTTGCGGCGCACGGTCAGGGCTTGCCATTCCATGCGCTGTTGCTCGAGCTGGCCGCGGATCAGTTGGGATTGTTGCTCGGCCTGGGTGCGGCGCTTTTCGGCATCACGCAGTTCGCGGTCGGCGTCTTCCAGGGCGATTTGCGCGGTCTTGAGTTCTTCATCGACGGTCATGCGCTTGTCGAGCAGCTCTTCGAGCTTGAGGCGCAACTCTTCCAGTGGCGCTTCGCCCTCTTCCAAGTTGAGGCTCAGTTGCTCGCGCTTTTCGGTGAGGCGTTCGGACTGCATCTCCAAACGCTCGAGGGCCTGGGCCGTGGACGCGTGCTGAGCCTTGAGCGAACCCAAACGCACCGCCAACTGGTGGGCGTGATCTTTATGCTGACGGGCTTCCTGGCGCACGCGGTCAAGGCGCTCGCGCAGGCTGTCGCGCTGGGCCAGCAGCAGTTCGCGCTGCTCGGTGTCCAGCGCCATGCTGTCGAGGGCTTCCTGCAAATGCAGGCGCGCCTCGCCAATCTGTTCGTGTTCCAGGGCGCGCTGCTCGCCCATCTCGGCGACTTCCTCGTCAAGACGGGTACGGCGCAGGGTCAGTTGCTCGACCTTGGCTTTGCTCGCGGAAAGCTGGGCTTTCAGCTCGCCTTGCTGGCGCGCTTCGTCCTGCAACAGGCGGCGCAGGTGTTCGCGGCCGGTCTCTTGCTGGCGCTGGGTGGCGCGCAAGGTTTGCAGCTGGGTTTCCAGGCCTTCAAGGGTGGCTTCGCGCTCTTCACGCTCGGCGATCAGGTTGACGATTTCCTGGCCTCGGGCCAACACGCCGCTTTCCGCTTCACTGGCGCGACGCACCCGCAAGAAGTGCCGACCGACCCAATAGCCGTCGCGGCTGATCAGGCTTTCACCAGCACCCAGTTGACCGCGCTGGGCCAGCGCCTGCTCCAGCGAATCCACCGGTTTGACCTGGCCCAGCCACGGCGACAGGTCAATCGCCGCCTCGACTTTATCCAGCAAGCTGCCCGGTACTCGCGTGCCGTCCGCTGCCGGGCTGAGCAAACGCAAGTCACCCTGGGCAAAACCCGACAGGTCGAACGCGCCAAAATCATCCACCAGCACCGCTTGCAGGTCAGCGCCCAGCACGGTTTCCACCGCCAGCTCCCAACCGGCTTCCACTTTCAAGCCTTCGGCCAAACGCGGGCGCTCGGCCAGGTGCTGGTCGCGCAACCATTCGGCGGTGCCAGTGCCCGGGTCCAGCGCGGCTTGCTGCAAGGCTTCCAGGGACGCCAGACGCCCGTTCAAGCGCTGTAAATCACCCTGGGCCTGCTGTTGCGCCTGGGTCGCCTGTTGCAGTTGCTGACGCAATTGCTCCAGGCGCTCCACTTGTTGTTCTTCGCTGGCTTCCAGCTCTTCCAGCGTCATTTCGCTTTCGGCCAGTTGCTCGCTCAACTCCATGATCGCCGCGTCTTCCGGGTCGGCGGAGAGCAACGCGCGCTCTTCCTGCATGCGGCGCTGGCGCTCGGCCAGGCGCTCCATGCTGGTTTCCAGTTGCTGGATGCGCGACTGTTGCACCTCAGCCTGACGGCGCGGCTCGGCGGATTGCAGGTTGAAGGTGTCCCACTGCTCCTGCCAGCCGTGCATAGTGGTTTCGGATTCTTCCAGGGCGGCGGCGGCCTCTTCGGCGGCGGCGCTGGTGACTTCCTGCTCGGGGGTGAGCATGTCCAGCTCTTCGCCGAGGGTCAGCAGCAAGGTGCGGTCATGGCCCAGGTGGGATTCGGTCTCCAGGCGCGCGCGCTCGGCTTCCTTCAAGTCATCCTGCAACTGGCGCAGGCGCTGCTGGCCGTGCTGGATGCTTTGCTCGACGCGGGCAATGTCGCCGCCCACCGAATAAAAGCGGCCCTGCACCAGATTGAAGCGTTCGGACAGGTCATGGTGACCGTCACGCAGGCGCTCGATGCTGGCGTCGGCATTGCGCTGCTCGGCCACCAGGGCCTCAAAGCTGATTTCCTGGGTGCCGATGATCGCTTCGCGCTGGCCCACCTGGTCATTCAACGCCTGCCAGCGCAGGGCCGACAGCTGTGCCTTGAGCTGGCGCTCTTCGCCCTTGTATTCCTGATACTTCTCGGCGGCCTGGGCCTGGCGGTGCAGGCGCTCCAACTGGCGCTCCAGCTCTTCGCGCAGGTCGGTGAGGCGGGCGAGGTTTTCGTGGGTACGGCGAATGCGGTTTTCAGTCTCGCGACGGCGCTCCTTGTACTTGGAGATGCCGGCCGCTTCCTCGATAAAGTTGCGCAGGTCTTCGGGCTTGGCTTCGATCAGCTTGGAGATCATGCCCTGTTCGATGATCGAGTAGCTGCGCGGGCCCAGGCCTGTGCCGAGGAAAATATCGGTAATGTCCCGACGGCGACACTTGGTGCCGTTGAGGAAGTAGCTGTTCTGGCTGTCGCGGGTCACTTTGCGGCGGATGGAAATTTCCGCATAAGCTGCGTATTCGCCGATCAAGGTGCCATCGGAGTTATCGAACACCAATTCGATGCTGGCCTGGCTCACCGGCTTACGGCTGGTGGAGCCGTTGAAGATGACGTCGGTCATCGACTCGCCACGCAGGTTTTTCGCCGAGCTCTCGCCCATCACCCAACGGACGGCGTCGATGATGTTCGACTTGCCGCAACCATTGGGCCCGACCACCGCCGCCATGTTACTGGGGAAGTTCACCGTGGTCGGGTCGACGAAGGATTTGAACCCCGCCAGTTTGATGCACTTGAGCCGCACGTTTAGGCGTCCGCCAACGCAGCGATGACCAGCGAGCAACTGCGCTGGCCATAGGCCGAGAGTACTTGGCGGATCTGCACCAGGTCACGGGCGAGCACGGCGGCGAGCAGTTGCTCGAACAGCGTCAGGTACTCGCTCATCGACGCCTTGCGCTGATCCAGCGCCAGGTAATAAGCGCGGTTCATCGCCGGTTGCAGGTTCTCGACGGTTTCCTGCAGGTACGGGTTATTGGCGAAGGGGTACGCGGCGCGCATCACGTTGAAGCTTTCTTCGACGAAGGCGCGGATGTCCTGGCGCTCGAAACTCGCCACCAGGCGCTGTTGGATCTGCAGGAACGGGCCCATGTCAGCCTGGGTCTGCCAGCCTTGGGCCACGGCGTTGCCCAGCAGGATGTACAGCTCGCCCATCAAGGTGCACAGGCTCTGCACCTTGTGCGCGGTGAGCTCGGTGACGTGGGCACCACGGCGCGGCAGGATCGCGATCAGGTGGCGGCGTTCGAGGATCAGCAAGGCTTCACGCACGGAACCACGGCTGACATTGAGTGCCAGCGTGACCTTCTGTTCCTGGATCCGCTCCCCAGGCTTGAGATCGCCGCGAATGATACGTTCGGCGAGGTGGTGAGCAATTTGCTCGGCGAGACTGTCCGGCGCCTTGAACGTCATGTTTTCCCTTCAAAATCTTCTATCGGTACAAGCGCGGCAGTGTAGCGCATTGGCCCGCTGATGGCGCTACGCCCACCGTGGCGAATTTGGCATGAAATAAGCAGCGCTGAAAAGCCAAAAGCCCCTGAAAACGCCGGTTCCAGAAGACTGGACCATAATTGAAAGTGTTGCGACTGCATTTTCTTGACCTTCTGGTCAGAAAATCATTGACCGAAAAGTCAGAGATGACTAGATTCGGCGCAAAGCGGTTAACAACAATAATGAGTCTGCGAGGCCTTCCGTGATCCAGTTTTTACTTAACAGGGAACTCCGTAGCGAGCACGCCCTGGACCCCAACCTGACCGTGCTCAACTACCTGCGTGAGCACCTGGGCAAATCCGGTACCAAGGAAGGCTGCGCCAGCGGCGATTGCGGTGCGTGCACCGTGGTGGTCGGCGAGCTGCATACCGATGCACAAGGCGTCGAGCAGATCCGTTATCGCAGCCTCAACTCGTGCCTGACCTTTGTGTCTTCCCTGCACGGCAAGCAACTGATCAGCGTCGAAGACCTCAAGCACCAGGGCCAACTGCACAGCGTGCAACAGGCCATGGTCGAGTGCCACGGCTCGCAATGCGGCTTTTGCACCCCGGGTTTCGTGATGTCGCTGTTCGCCCTGCAAAAGAACAGCGATGCCCCCGACAGCCAAAAAGCCCACGAAGCCCTGGCCGGCAACCTGTGCCGCTGCACCGGCTACCGCCCAATCCTAGCCGCCGCCGAACAGGCGTGCTGCAACAAACCCCAAGACCAGTTCGACAGCCGCCAAGCCGAGACCATCGCCCAGCTCAAAGCCATCGCGCCAACGCAAACCGGTGAACTCAACAGCGGCGACAAGCGCTGCCTGGTGCCGCTGACCGTCGCCGACCTGGCTGACCTCTATGACGCCTACCCCCAAGCCCGCCTGCTGGCCGGCGGCACCGACCTGGCGCTGGAAGTCACCCAGTTCCACCGCACACTGCCGGTGATGATCTACGTCGGCAATATCGACGAGATGAAGCGCATCGAAGACTTCGACGATCGCCTGGAAATCGGCGCCGCCACCGCCCTCTCCGACTGCTACGCCGCGCTGCACCACGCCTATCCGGACTTCGGCGACTTGCTGCACCGCTTCGCCTCCCTGCAGATCCGCAACCAGGGCACCCTGGGCGGCAACATCGGCAACGCTTCGCCCATCGGCGATTCGCCGCCGCTGCTGATCGCCCTGGGCGCGCAGATCGTGCTGTGCAAAGGCAACACCCGCCGTACCCTGGCGCTGGAAGACTACTTCATCGACTACCGCGTCACCGCCCGCCAAGACAGCGAGTTCATCGAGAAGATCATCGTGCCCAAGGGCCACACGCTGTTTCGCGCGTACAAGGTTTCCAAGCGCCTGGACGATGACATTTCCGCTGTCTGCGCCGCGTTCAACCTGAAGCTCGACAACGGTGTAATCAGCGATGCCCGCGTGGCCTTTGGCGGCATGGCCGCCATCCCCAAACGTGCGAAGCACTGCGAAACCGTGCTGATCGGCGCGACCTGGAACGCTGCCACCGTGGAAAAAGCCTGCGCCGCCCTGGCCGAAGACTTCACCCCGCTTTCTGACTTCCGCGCCAGCAAGGAATACCGCCTGCTCAGCGCCCAGAACCTGCTGCGCAAATACTTCATCGAGCTGCAAACGCCACACATCGAGACTCGGGTGACCGCTTATGTCTAACCATCACGCCGTCGTTAAAACCCAGGCTGAACTGGCCGAGCTGTTCGCCCAGGACCTCACCTCAGGTGTGGGCCGCAGCGTCAAGCATGACAGCGCCGCCAAGCATGTGTCCGGTGAAGCGCAGTACATCGATGACCGCCTGGAATTCCCCAACCAGTTGCACCTGTATGCACGCATGTCCGACCGCGCCCATGCGCGCATCATCAGCATCGACACCGCGCCCTGCTACGCCTTTGAAGGCGTGCGCATCGCCATCACCCACGAAGACGTGCCGGGCCTGAAAGACATCGGCCCGCTGATGCCCGGCGACCCGTTGCTGGCCATCGACACCGTGCAGTTCGTTGGCCAGGTGGTGCTGGCAGTGGCGGCCCGCGACCTGGAAACCGCACGCAAAGCGGCGATGGCCGCCGTGATCGAATACGAAGACCTGGAGCCGGTGCTGGACGTGGTCGAGGCGTTTCGCAAGAAGCACTTTGTGCTCGACAGCCACACCCACCAGCGTGGCGACTCAGCGGGCGCATTGGCCACGGCGAAACACCGTATCCAGGGCACCTTGCACATCGGCGGCCAGGAACACTTCTACCTGGAAACCCAGATCTCTTCGGTGATGCCCACTGAAGACGGCGGCATGATCGTCTACTGCTCCACGCAGAACCCCACCGAAGTGCAGAAGCTGGTGGCCGAAGTGCTGGACGTGTCGATGAACAAGATCGTCGTGGACATGCGCCGCATGGGCGGCGGCTTTGGCGGCAAGGAAACCCAGGCCGCCAGCCCCGCGTGCCTGTGCGCAGTGGTTGCACGCATCACCGGCCAGCCGACCAAGATGCGCCTGCCGCGCGTCGAAGACATGCTGATGACCGGCAAGCGCCACCCCTTCTATATCGAATACGACGTGGGCTTTGACGACAGCGGCCGCCTGCACGGGATCAACCTGGAATTGGCGGGCAACTGCGGCTGCTCACCAGACCTGTCCAACTCGATTGTCGACCGCGCCATGTTCCACTCCGACAACTCGTATTACCTGGGCGACGCCACGGTCAACGGCCATCGCTGCAAGACCAACACCGCGTCCAATACCGCGTATCGCGGCTTCGGCGGCCCGCAGGGCATGGTTGCCATCGAAGAAGTGATGGACGCCATCGCCCGCCACCTGGCGCTGGACCCGCTGGCGGTGCGCAAGGCCAACTACTACGGCAAGACCGAGCGCAACGTCACTCACTACTACCAGACTGTCGAGCACAACATGCTCGAAGAGATGACCGCCGAGCTGGAAGCCAGCAGCCAATACGCCGAGCGCCGCGAAGCGATCCGCCTGTACAACGCCCACAGCCCGATCCTGAAAAAAGGCCTGGCGCTGACCCCGGTGAAGTTCGGCATTTCGTTTACCGCCAGCTTCCTCAACCAGGCCGGTGCGCTGATTCACATCTACACCGACGGCAGCATCCACCTGAACCACGGCGGCACCGAGATGGGCCAGGGCTTGAACACCAAGGTCGCACAAGTGGTCGCCGAAGTGTTCCAGGTGGAAATCGACCGCGTGCAGATCACCGCGACCAACACTGACAAGGTGCCCAACACTTCGCCAACTGCCGCTTCCAGCGGTGCCGACCTGAACGGCAAGGCCGCACAGAATGCTGCCGAAACCATCAAGCAGCGCCTGGTGGAATTCGCCGCACGCAAGTACGACGTGAGCGAAGCGGACGTGGAATTCCACAACGGCCATGTGCGGGTGCGCGACCAGATCCTGACGTTTGAGGCGTTGATCCAGCAGGCGTATTTCGCCCAGGTCTCGCTGTCGAGCACCGGCTTCTACAAGACCCCGAAAATCTACTACGACCGCAGCCAGTCACGGGGTCGGCCGTTCTACTACTTCGCCTTTGGCGCCGCCTGCTGCGAAGTGATCGTCGATACCCTGACCGGCGAATACAAGATGCTGCGCACCGACATTCTCCACGACGTGGGCGCCTCGCTGAACCCGGCCATCGACATTGGCCAGGTGGAAGGCGGTTTCATCCAGGGCATGGGCTGGCTGACCATGGAAGAGCTGGTGTGGAACAACAAGGGCAAGCTGATGACCAACGGCCCGGCCAGCTACAAGATCCCGGCCGTGGCCGACATGCCACTGGACCTGCGGGTGAAGCTGGTGGAGAACCGCAAGAACCCGGAAGACACGGTGTTCCATTCCAAGGCCGTGGGCGAGCCGCCATTCATGCTCGGAATTGCCTCGTGGTGCGCGATCAAGGATGCGGTGGCGAGCCTGGGTGACTATCGCCATCAGCCGAAGATCGATGCGCCGGCGACGCCGGAGCGGGTGTTGTGGGGATGTGAGCAGATGCGGCAGTTGAGTGCGGCGAAGGCTGTTGAGACTGAAACCGAGCTGGCTTCGCTTTAGGACCGAGGTGCTGCTATCGCCGGCAAGCCGGCTCCTACAGGGAACGCGATCAACTGTAGGAGCTGGCTTGCCAGCGATAGCGGTCTCACAGACACCACAAGAGGTGACTATGAATTATTGGATCAGCGCCCTCGCCGACCTGCAAAACCGCGGTGAACCCTGCGTACTCGTCACCATCATCGAAGAACTCGGCTCCACGCCACGCAACGCCGGTTCCAAGATGGTGATCAGCGCCGCGCAAACCTTCGACACCATCGGCGGCGGCCACCTGGAATACAAGGCGATGCAGATCGCCCGGGACATGCTCGTGCGTGGCCAGCAGAACACCCACCTGGAGCGCTTTAGCCTCGGTGCCAGCCTGGGCCAGTGCTGCGGTGGTGTGACCGTGTTGCTGTTCGAACCCATGGGCCAGGTGCAGGCGCAGATCGCTGTGTTTGGCGCCGGCCACGTGGGCCGCGCACTGGTGCCGTTGCTGGCCAGCCTGCCGTGCCGGGTGCGCTGGATCGATTCCCGTGACCAGGAGTTTCCGGAACATATCCCACAAGGCGTGCGTAAAATCGTCAGCGAAGAGCCGGTCGACGAAATTGCCGACCTGCCGGTGGGCAGTTACTGCATCGTGATGACCCACAATCACGCGCTGGACCTGGAACTCACCGCTGCCCTGCTCAAGCGCAACGACTTCGCCTACTTCGGCCTGATCGGCTCGAAGACCAAACGCGTCAAGTTCGAACACCGCCTGCGTGATCGCGGCTTCGACGCCGCGCAACTGCAACGCATGCGCTGCCCCATGGGCCTCACCGAGGTGAAGGGCAAATTGCCGGTGGAAATCGCGATCTCCATCGCCGGCGAAATCATCGCCACCTATAACGCCAATTTCGGCCAGCACACCGCAAGCGCCGAACCCATTGCCAAACTGCTGCCGGCGTCACGTCGCAGCCAAGCCATTTGAATTGAGATCACCATGCCTTTGACTCGCAAAGCCTACCGTGCCGCCCTCCTGCACAGCATCGCCGACCCTGCGCAAGTGGGGATCGAAGCCTCCTATGAGTACTTTGAAGACGGCCTGCTGATGATCGAAAACGGCCAGATCAGCGCCATCGGCCATGCCGGTGACTTGTTGCCGACGCTGCCTGCCGACATCGAAGTCACTCACTACCAAGATGCGCTGATTACCCCCGGCCTGATCGACACCCACATCCACCTGCCGCAAACCGGCATGGTCGGCGCCTACGGCGAGCAGTTGCTGGATTGGCTCAACACCTACACCTTCCCGTGTGAAAGCCAGTTCGCCGACAAGGCCCATGCCGAGGAAGTCGCCGACATTTTCATCAAGGAACTGCTGCGCAACGGCACCACCACCGCACTGGTGTTCGGCAGCGTGCACCCGCAGTCGGTGAATGCCTTTTTCGAAGCGGCCGAGAAGCTCGACCTGCGTATGATCGCCGGCAAGGTGATGATGGACCGCAACGCGCCGGACTACCTCACCGACACCGCCGAAAGCGGCTACCAGGAAAGCAAGGCGCTGATCGAGCGCTGGCACGGCAAAGGCCGCCTGCACTACGCGGTCACCCCACGCTTTGCACCGACCAGTACGCCGGAACAACTGGCACTCGCCGGGCAATTGCTGGGCGAATACCCGGACCTTTACATGCAGACTCACATCAGTGAGAACAAGCAGGAAGTGGAGTGGGTGAAAGAGCTGTTCCCGGAGCGCAACGGCTACCTGGATGTGTACGACCACTACAAGCTGCTCGGCGAACGCTCGGTGTTTGCCCATGGTGTGCATTTGTGTGATGACGAGTGCGCGCGCCTGGCAGAAACCGGCTCGGCGGTTGCGTTCTGCCCTACGTCAAACTTCTTCCTCGGCAGTGGCTTGTTTAACCTGCCAATGGCGGAAAAACACAAATTGAACGTAGGCCTGGGCACCGACGTGGGCGGCGGCACCAGCTTCTCGCTGCTGCAAACCCTGAACGAAGCCTACAAGGTGATGCAGTTGCAGGGCGCGCGGTTGAGCCCGTTCAAGTCGCTGTACCTGGCAACCCTGGGCGGTGCGCGTGCGCTGCGCCTGGAAGACAAGATCGGCACGCTGCAGCCAGGCACCGATGCGGACTTCCTGGTGCTGGACTACAACGCCACGCCACTGCTGAGCTATCGCTTGAAGCAGGCGAACACCATTGCCGAGACGTTGTTTGTGCTGATGACGCTGGGGGATGATCGGACGGTGTTGCAGACGTATGCGGCGGGGCAGCTCGTGCACCAACGCTAAGTTCAGGTACACCACAAAACCAAATGTGGGAGCGGGTTTATGTGGGAGCTGGCTTGCCTGCGATGCAGACACCTAGGTCTTTCTGTTAGACCCAGGTGATGCCATCGCAGGCAAGCCAGCTCCCACACAAGCCGGCCCCCACATTTTTTATCGGGATCAGAGTTTGATCGAGGAACGCCCTGGCTTCTTGGTCTGCAACAGGTGCGAAAACACCGCATGCAAATCATCCGACGCGCTCTCTTCATCGAGGTTGAGCTTGCTGTCGATGTGATCCATGTGATGCATCATCAAATCCACCGCCAGCACCGCGTCCCGCGCTTCGATCGCATCGATCAACTGGGTGTGTTCATCGTAGGAGCAGTGCGAGCGGTTGCCGCTTTCGTACTGGGCGATGATCAACGACGTCTGGGACACCAGGCTGCGCTGGAAGCTGATCAACGGCGCGTTCTTCGCCGCTTCGGCCAGCTTGAGGTGGAATTCACCGGAAAGGCGGATGCCCGCACCGCGATCGCCCCGGGAGAAACTGTCGCGCTCATCGTTGACCATCTGGCGCAGTTCGGCCAGTTGTTCGGCCGTGGCGTGCTGTACCGCCAGTTCGGTGATCGCCCGCTCCACCAGACGCCGCGCCATGAACACCTGGCGGGCCTCTTCGACACTCGGGCTGGCAACCACGGCGCCACGATTGGGCCGCAGCAGCACCACGCCTTCATGGGCCAGGCGCGACAGCGCACGGCGAATGATGGTGCGGCTGACGCCAAAGATTTCGCCCAGTGCCTCTTCACTCAATTTGGTACCGGGTGCCAGGCGTTGTTCGAGGATCGCCTCGAAGATATGCGCGTAGACGATATCGTCCTGGGTTCCGCTGCGACCGGCCTTGCCAGCTCGCGGTTGTTTCTTGAGAGGTTGCAACTGTTCGTTCATGGGCACTCGGGTTTGGAGAACGGCGGCGAATTAACGGTAATACGGCAACAGCGTGTCGCTGGCAAGTATCACCTAAAAACAGGGCACATTGTACACAACCGGTTGCGCCAACACACTGTACGGCTGTTTGCGGTGTCGGCTGTATTGCAATGAGTGGTTACGTTTGAGTTTAGGCTTGAATTCACGCCTTCATCGGTAAAAAGCCTCAGGTAAAAGGAACACCTCGCCATGACACACGCCACCCAAGCGCCGTTGCGCCCGTTGGCCGACACTTCGCCGTCCGCGGTCGTCGCCGGTTTCATCGCCATGATGACCGGCTACACCAGCTCCCTGGTGCTGATGTTCCAGGCCGGCCAGGCCGCCGGCTTGACCACGGCGCAGATTTCCTCGTGGATCTGGGCGATCTCCATCGGCATGGCGGTGTGCAGCATCGGCCTGTCCCTGCGCTATCGCACGCCGATCACCATTGCCTGGTCCACCCCCGGCGCGGCGCTGTTGATCACCAGCCTGGGCGGCGTGAGTTATGGCGAAGCCATTGGTGCCTACATCACCTGCGCAGTGCTGGTGACGATTTGCGGGCTGACCGGCAGCTTTGAAAAACTGGTCAGGCGTATCCCGGCATCGCTGGCGGCGGCCTTGCTCGCCGGCATCCTGTTCAAGATCGGCAGCGAGATCTTCGTCGCCGCGCAGCATCGCACCGGCCTGGTGCTGGGGATGTTTTTCACCTATCTGGTGATCAAACGCCTGTCACCGCGCTATGCGGTACTGGCCGCATTGGTGATCGGCACCGCACTGTCGGGGCTGATGGGGTTGCTGGATTTCAGCGGCTTTCACCTGGAAGTGGCCACGCCGGTGTGGACCACCCCGCACTTCTCCCTGGCCGCCACCATCAGCATCGGCATCCCGCTGTTTGTGGTGGCGATGACCTCACAGAACATGCCGGGTGTTGCCGTGCTACGTGCCGATGGTTACAACGTGCCGGCCTCGCCGCTGATCACGGCCACCGGCCTGGCTTCCCTGGTGCTGTCGCCCTTCGGCTCCCACGGCATCAACCTGGCAGCGATCAGCGCGGCCATCTGTACCGGCCCCCATGCCCATGAAGACCGCAACAAACGCTACACCGCGGCGGTGTGGTGCGGTGTGTTCTACGGGATTGCCGGGGTGTTCGGCGCTACCTTGGCGGCACTGTTCGCAGCCCTGCCCAAGGAGCTGGTGCTGTCGATTGCAGCCTTGGCGCTGTTTGGCTCGATCATCAATGGCTTGAGCATTGCCATGAATGAGCCGAAGGAACGGGAAGCGGCGCTGATCACCTTTATGGTCACCGCGTCTGGCTTGACGCTGTTTTCCATCGGCTCAGCGTTCTGGGGGATTGTGGCGGGAGTGTTGACGCTATTGATTCTGAACTGGCGCAAGGCATAAAAAAACGGCGACCCTCAGGTCGCCGTTTTTTTGAGTATCACTTAGCCGCGTTGATCGGCTTTTCCGGATACCACACGTCCAGCAGCGGGCTGACTTCAGCCTTGGTCAGCTCGGAACGGGTTTTCAGCCAGGCTTCAACAGCAGCACGTTGCTCTTCGGACACCGAGCCGCGCTTCTGCAGGCAAACCAGACCGAAGTCGTCGCCGCCCACGTAGCCCAGGCCGTTGGCTTCCATGGCTTCTTTGATGAATGCTTCGAGGAAAGCGTCGATAGCTTCTTCACTCAGGCCTTCGTTGAAGTCCAGGTTCAGTTCGAAACCCAGCTCTTGAAATTCATCAACGCACAGTTTTTTGCGCAGACGCTGGGAACGGTTAGTCGCCATTGGAACAATCCTCTTAAGTAATAACGGGCGGCACTTTAGCAGTTTAAGGCGGCGATTGCCCGACTCTCTGGGACAGGCGGCCATTAGCCCGCAAAAAAAACGCCTAATACCAGCTATCGTTCAGCTACAAGTGGATCCACCTTGGGGCATAATGCCGACACTTTCATGACCATTGAGGGATTTTTCCTATTTACCCCTCGCCTTTTTCACCCTCCTCAGCAGTAGGGTTTTACTTCTTATGATCAAATCTTTGCGTCCATTTCTGCTTGCCAGCGTTCTCCTGCCCCTGGCCTTTTCCGTCACCGCCGCCCCGATCAACAACACCCTGCCGCCGAATGTCCAACAGGCCCTGCAGAAAGCCAAGATTCCCAATACCTCGCTGTCCCTGGTGATGCTGCCGCTCAACGGCCCCGGTACACCGACCGTGTTCAACGCCGACGTGTCGGTCAACCCCGCCTCCACCATGAAGCTGGTCACCACCTACGCCGCCCTGGAAATGCTCGGCCCCAACCACCAGTGGAAAACCGAGTTCTACACCGACGGCACCCTCAGCGGTGGCGTGTTGCACGGCAACCTGTACCTCAAGGGCGGCGGCGACCCCAAGCTGAACATGGAAAAGCTCTGGCTGCTGATGCGTGACCTGCGTGCCAATGGCGTGCAGCAAGTCACCGGCGACCTGGTGCTGGACCGCAGCTTCTTCAACCAACCGCAATTGCCCGAGTTCAACGACGACGGCAACGACGAGAACAAGCCGTTCCTGGTCAAGCCGGACGCCCTGTTGGTCAACCTCAAGGCCTTGCGCTTCGTGACCCGCAACGATTCGGGCCGGGTGATCGTGTCGGTCGAACCGCCGATTGCCAGCATTCGCATCGACAACCAAGTGAAAGTCTCCAACGCCAAGCAGTGCACCGGCGACGTGCGCTACAACCCGGTCACGGCGGCTGATGGCAGCGTGACCGTCACCGTCAGCGGCCAGTTGGGCGATGGCTGCAGCTCGCAGACCTACCTGTCGCTGCTCGACCACGCCACCTACACCGCCGGCGCCGTGCGTGCGATCTGGCAGGAACTGGGCGGCACCATCCAGGGCCGTGATATCCAGGCGCCGGTACCCAAAGACGCCAAGGTGCTGGCCCGCGCATTCTCGCCGGACCTGGCGGAGATCATCCGCGACATCAACAAATACAGTAACAACACCATGGCCCAGCAGCTGTTCCTGAGCCTGGGCGCGCAGTTCCGCAACGATGCCGACGGCGACGATGCCAAGGCTGCGCAACGCGTGGTGCGTCAATGGCTGGCGAAAAAAGGCATCACGGCACCGCACCTGGTGATGGAGAACGGCTCCGGCCTGTCCCGCGCCGAACGGGTCAGCGCCCGTGAGATGGCGGCCATGCTGCAAGCGGCCTGGAAAGGACCTTACGCGGCGGAATACATCAGCTCGCTGCCGATTGCCGGCACCGACGGCACCATGCGTAAACGCCTGAAAACCACGGCCATGCGCGGTGAAGCCCACGTGAAGACCGGCACCTTGAATACCGTGCGCGCCATCGCCGGGTTCAGCCGCGACAACAACGGCAACAGCTGGGTGGTGGTGGCGATCCTCAACGACTCGAAACCGTGGGGCGCTTCGTCTGTGTTGGATCAGGTGCTGCTCGACCTGTACCGCCAACCCAAGGCCGTGGCTGCCGCCCCGGTCCTGTAGGCCTTTGTAGGAGCCGGCTTGCCGGCGATGGCACCCGAAAGATCACCCTTGAACTTTCGCCTCATCGACGGCAAGCCGGCTCCTACAGGGAGAATCAGGCGCTTAGGCGTTCGGCCTCCACACGGTCCCGGCCCGCCTGTTTAGCCACATACACCGCCGAATCCGCACGCAGCAGCAGCCCATCGATGCCTTCATCGATACGCCAACTGGCCACGCCAAAGCTGGCGGTCACCACCCCCACCGACTCCATCGGCGCACCGCGCAACGCTTGCCACAGCTCCATCGCCAGGCTGTAGGCCTGGCCTGCATCGGTGTTGGGGCACAGCACCACAAACTCTTCGCCCCCCAGGCGGCAGAACACGTCGGTGCGGCGCAGGCGCTGGCTGATGCGCTTGCACACTTCCTGCAACACGCCGTCGCCCACACCGTGGCCGTGCTGATCGTTGATGCGCTTGAAGTGATCGATATCGAGCATAATCAACGACAGCGCCCCCGACGTGCGGTTGAGCCGGATCATCTCGGCCTTGAGGCGATCCTGGAAATAGCGCCGGTTATGGATGCCGGTCAGGGCGTCGGTAATCGAGAGCGCACGCAGCTCCTCCTCCACCCGCTTGAGGTCGGAAATGTCCGACACATAGCCATGCCACAACGTACCGCCGCCCGGCAGTTCTTCTGGCGTCGCTTCACCCCGAATCCAGCGCAGGCCGCGTTGCGGCAACAGCACGCGATACTCTTCGCGCCAATGGCTCAACTGCAACGCTGACAGGCGAATCGACACCCGCACCCGCTCTGCGTCCAGCGGGTGAATGCGCTCGAACACCTTGCTCGCGTCCTGCTGCAGCACGCCCGGCTCGATTTCATAGATATCGCGCATGCCATCACTGGCGTAGATGAAACGCCACTGGTCCTGAGGTTCGAGGGTGAACTGGAAGATCCCGCCGGGCACATGGGCGCTGAGCTTTTTCAGCAAGCGATCGCGTGCGGCCAAGGCTTCGTAGGCGCGCTTTTGCTCGGTGACATCCAGGTAGATCGCCAGGTGTCCGATCCACAGGCCATGGTCATCCAGCAACACGGTGCCAAGCATGTTCACGGTCAACGGGCTGCCGTCCTGGCGCAGCAGGGTCCACTCCCGGGCCTCGTGCAGGTTGTCCGGGCTTTCCACCAGCATCGCCTGGCTGGGGGGAATGCGCTTGCCCAAGGTCACGCTCAAGCTGGCGGCGCGTGCGTCCAGCTCCGATGCCAGGTGCAGGCTTTCCAGGGTCATGCGCCCCAGCACCGCGTCAGCCTTGAACCCCAGCATCTGCTCGGCACCGGCGTTAAAGGTGTTGATGACCCCGCGCAAGTCCGTGGCGATGATCGCGACCTGGGTGGCGGCATTCAGCACACTGCGCAATTGCCCATGGGCGCCGCGCAATTCCTGCTCACGCAAACGCAACTGCTCGGTACGCTGCTCGACCATTTTCAGTGCCCGCTGGCGCTGGCTGACCAACACATAGAGCAAGGCGCTGAGCAACAGGCTGAGCAGCCCGCCCATGGTCAAGATGGTGCTCAGGGAAGAATGGTTGGCCAGGTCAAAAACCTTGCTTGCCCGCAGGTTCAGGGCGTAGACATGGTCGCCCAGGCTGAGACGACGCGCAGCAGCAAGGTCGCTGTCACCCACGGCATTGCTGGAGGCGTACAGCACCCGTTGCTGGGTGTCGGAGGTGTCGATGATCTGCATCACCAGGTTGTCGCGGTTCGGCTTGGGCAAGCCGTCGGCGACCAGTTGGCGCATGCTGATCACCGCCATCACAAAACCGAAGGGTTCGGTTTCCGACAGCTTGCTGACCGGCGCCACCAGCAACACGCCGGCAGCATAAGCGGGCTCAACGCCCACCAGTTGCATGGGTTGGGACACCGCAGGCTTGCCGGTCTTCTGTGCACGTTCAAGGGCCGAACGCCGCAGGGGCTGGGCCAGCAGGTCAAAGCCCAGGGGCGAGCCGAGCAAGCTCTGGGTCTGGCTGTACAGCACCGGCACGTATTCATCCCGTTCGGCAGCGGGAGCCAGGTCGCCCGACGAATTCAGCTCCCGAATGCTGAAGGGCGTGCCGCGCTGACGGGAGATTTCCTGTTCAAACTGGCTGCGCTGGTCGCGAAAAATCCGAGGGGCCCAGGCGTAGGCCCGGGCGCGCAACAATAGGGGCTGGGCGAAGCCGTCAAACTCTTCGCGGGAGACATCATCGGAGTTGACGAAGAAACGCCGCAGGCTGCCCAGGCGTTGTTCCTGGTCCTCGAAGCGCTCTTGAAGGCGGGTGTAGCGTTCGTTGACGAGCAGCTGGAAACGCTGGCGAACTTGCTGTTGATAGAGGTCGGCAGCCGCCCAGGCGATGATGGCCGTCAGCGCGCAACCGGCCAATAACACCACCAATGCCACCAGCCAAGCCGACGCCTGCTCACTGATAAAGCCAAGGATTTTCGGGCGGACGGCTTGCATCGGCATAGGCAACACTCACAACGCCAGCGTGCGGGGGGTGTCACTTTGGCTAGGCCTTAGTTATAGCGAGCGGCCCAGGGTTTGACCAGCGTAAAAAAGCCGCAAACCCGGAATTATCAGGCGTGCGGCTTTTGTGTCACGGCGATCAGCGCGCGGTGATTTTCCACGCGCGATGGATCTTGGCGTTGCGCGCAAAATCCGGGTCGATGGTCTTGTCGCTGATTTCCTCGACCGCGTAGCGTTCGCTGAGGTTGTCCTCCAGCGCGAACTTGCGGAAGTTGTTCGAGAAGTACAGCACGCCGCCCGGCGCCAGGCGCGCCATGGCCAGGTCGAGCAACTGCACGTGATCGCGCTGCACGTCGAAGATGCCTTCCATGCGCTTGGAGTTGGAGAAGGTCGGCGGGTCGATGAAGATCAGGTCGAACTCATCGCGGCTGGCCTCCAGCCAGGCCATCACATCACCCTGCTCCAGGCGGTTCTTGTCGGAGAAACCGTTGAGGGAGAAGTTGCGGCGGGCCCAGTCCAGGTAGGTCTTGGACAGGTCGACGCTGGTGGTGCTGCGTGCGCCGCCCTTGGCTGCGTGCACACTGGCGGTCGCGGTGTAGCAGTACAGGTTGAGGAAGCGCTTACCGGCCGCTTCTTTCTGGATGCGCAGGCGCATCGGGCGGTGGTCGAGGAACAGGCCGGTGTCCAGGTAGTCGGTGAGGTTGACCAGCAGCTTCACGCCGCCTTCGCTGACTTCGGTGAACTTGCCTTGGGCGCTCTGGCGCTCGTACTGCTTGGTGCCGCTCTGACGCTCGCGGCGCTTGACCACCACACGGCTCTTGTCGATGTTCAGCGCCTGGGGAATGGCGGCCAGGGCATCGAACATGCGTGCGGAGGCTTTTTCCGGGTCGATGGACTTCGGCGCCGCATATTCCTGCACGTGGACCCAATCGTGGTACAGGTCGATGGCCATGGAGTATTCCGGCATATCGGCGTCGTACACACGGTAGCAATCCACGCCTTCACGCTTGGCCCACTTGCCCAGCAACTTGAGGTTCTTCTGCAGGCGGTTGGCGAACATCTGCCCGCCCTCGCTCAGCCGCGCTTGCTCGACCACAGGTGCCGGTGCGGGTTTGATCGGGTTGCCGTTCTTGTTGTATTGGCGCTCTTGCGGCGCGGCCGGGGTTTGATCATAAGCGGCTTGCTCACGCTCAGCCTGACGCTGCTCCGGGGTACGGCGCTCGCCAGTGACGAACTGATCCGGGTTGACCTTGATCAGCAGCAGCTTGCACGGCAACGCGCCGTTCCAGAACGAATACTGCTTGTGGCTGCGGATGCCCATGCGCTTGCCCAGGTCCGGCGCGCCGGTGAACACCGCGGCTTCCCAGCCCATGCACGCCTGGCGCAGACGCTCGCCGAGGTTCTGGTAGAGGTACAACAGGCTGGCTTCGTCACCCAGGCGCTCGCCGTACGGCGGGTTGCAGATGACCAGGCCTTTCTGGTTCTGGTCCGGGCGCGGCTCAAAAGTGCCGACTTCGCCCTGGTACACCTTGATCCAGTGGCTCAGGCCGGCACGTTCGATGTTGTTGCGCGCGGGCTGGATCAGGCGCGGGTCGGCTTCGTAGCCACGGATCCACAGCGGCGGCTTGTTCATGCCGATGGCGGCACGTTCGGTGGCCTCGGCGTGCAGCTTCTTCCACAACGCAGGGACGTGGCCCAGCCAGGTGGTGAAGCCCCACAGTTCACGATTCAGGTTGGGCGCCATGTCGGCGGCGATCATCGCGCCTTCGACCAGGAAGGTGCCCACGCCGCACATCGGGTCGCTCAGCGCGCCGCCTTCAGCAGCAATGCGCGGCCAGCCGGCACGGATCAGGATCGCGGCGGCCAGGTTTTCCTTCAGCGGGGCCGCGCCCTGCTGCAGGCGATAGCCGCGCTGGTGCAGGCTGTGCCCGGACAGGTCGAGGGAGAGGATGGCTTCGCCACGGTCCAGGCGCAGGTGGATGCGCAGGTCCGGGTTGATCTTGTCGATGGACGGGCGCTCACCGGTCGGCGTGCGCAGCTTGTCGACGATGGCGTCCTTGACCTTCAAGGCGCCGAAGTGGGTGTTGTCGATGCCCGAACCGTGGCCGCTGAATTCCACCGCGAGGGTGCCGTCAGGGACCATGTGGTCGGCCCATTCGATATCCAGCACGCCGTGGTAGAGGTCTTCGGCATCCTTCATCGGGAAGCGCTTGAGGACCAGCAACACGCGGTTGGCCAGGCGTGACCAGAGGCACAGGCGGTAGGCGGTTTCCATGTCGGCCATGCCGCGCACGGCCGAGGTGTGCTCGCGGGCTTCCTCAAGGCCAAGCCCGACGGCTTCCTCGATCAGCAGGCCTTCGAGGCCCTTGGGGCAGGTGAGGAAGAGTTCAAAACGGTCCGACATGGGGCATTCCAGGCTTTTCAGCAATAAATGAACGGGCGACGCATCGCCGGTTCGGTTTTCAATCAAGCACTTTTCTTGAAGAGCGCTCGCGTGGCACGAATGTACCGTCCCACCCCGGCTGCCGGGCCTTTTGGCCGTGATTGCCGGGGCAGATAAATAAATAGTTGCAACAAAAAGAAATATTCCGACCCTTCGTCGAATAATAACCGACTGCAACGAGCGGGCATTCTCACTAAAGGATTAAACCCATCCTCTATGCAGGGTGCATCATAGCTGGCTTTGCCAGACAAATGGGGCGAAAAGCCAGCCCAGCTTATGGCTATAGCATCGTTATCGTTACGTGCTTATGACAAAACGGTCATTGAATCCATGTGACCTATTGGTTAGAACTCAACACAGGTTGGCGCCGTAACGACGCCGACACATTGGCTCGCCACGCCGGCAGCGAGCCCACCAACGGCAGAAAAACTCTGCCCGGCCTCGGACGAGGCCGAAGGATATCTAGACAGTCAACAAGTGAGGGAAACACCCTATGAGAAGACTTAAGCGTGATCCGTTGGAAAGAGCATTTTTACGCGGATATCAATATGGCGTTCATGGAAAATCCCGTGAGCTTTGCCCATTTACTCTACCGTCGGTACGCCAAGCCTGGATCAACGGCTGGCGAGAAGGACGCGGCGACAACTGGGACGGTATGACTGGCACTGCGGGCATCCACAGACTCAACGAACTTCACGCCGTCGGCTAATCAGGGCACTTAATTCCGACACACCACCTTTGGATTTGTAACGACTTACCATGCACGCCCCATCCGGGCGGCGGGCTTCGGCCCAGGGGGCTCCTTTATGGAGCCCTTTTTATTGGCTGGAAAAAACTACCCGACGTACTCGGACTCAGGGTGGGAGCGGGCGTGTGTGGGAGCCGGGCTTGCCCGCGATGCAGCCACCTCGGTGTGTCAGTCACACCGCAGTGATGCCATCGCAGGCAAGCCAGCTCCCACACAAGCCTGCTCCTGCAATAAAAGTGTCAGCGCAGTGCAGCGATCGCATCCACCGACTGGCGAATCAGTTCCGGGCCCTTGTAGATAAAGCCCGAGTACAACTGCACCAGGCTGGCACCGGCCGCGATTTTCTCGGCTGCATGCTTGCCTTCGGTGATGCCACCCACGGCGATGATCGGCAGGCGCCCTGCCAGTTCGGCCGCCAGCACCTTGACGATATGGGTACTCTTGTCACGCACCGGCGCGCCCGACAGACCGCCCGCCTCGTCACCATGGGCGAGCCCTTCGACGCCAACACGGCTGAGGGTGGTGTTGGTGGCGATCACTGCGTCCATGCCCGAATCCACCAGGGCCTGGGCGACCAGCACGGTTTCTTCATCGCTCATGTCCGGAGCAATCTTGATCGCCAACGGCACGCGCTTGCCGTGGCGCACGGCCAGGTCTTCCTGGCGCTGGCGCAGGGCTTCGAGCAGTTGCTTGAGGGAATCACCAAACTGCAGGCTGCGCAGGCCCGGGGTATTCGGCGAGCTGACGTTGACGGTGACGTAGCTGGCATGGGCGTAGACCTTGTCCAGGCAGATCAGGTAGTCATCCACCGCACGTTCAACCGGGGTGTCGAAGTTCTTGCCGATATTGATCCCGAGAATGCCGGTGTACTTCGCCGCCTGCACCCGGGACAGCAGGTGATCAACCCCCAGGTTGTTGAAGCCCATGCGGTTGATGATCGCCTCGGCTTCCGGCAAGCGGAAGATGCGTGGCTTGGGGTTGCCCGGTTGTGGCCGTGGGGTCACGGTGCCGATTTCGACAAAACCGAAACCCAACTGTGCGAAGCCGTCGATGGCCGCGCCGTTCTTGTCCAGGCCGGCAGCCAGGCCGACCGGGTTGGGGAAGTCCAGCCCCATCACCGACACCGGCATTTTTGCCGGCGCCTTGCATACCAGGCCATTGAGCCCCAGTCGGCCACCGGCGCCGATCAGGTCCAGGGACAGATCGTGGGAGGTTTCCGGGGAGAGTTTGAACAACAGCTGGCGGGCCAGGGTATACATGGGCGGGCTAGACTCGGGTGGCGGCAAAAGGTGGCGGCGATTATAGCCGGGGTGGCCGTGTACACGCGAGGCATGCCGTCCAATCATCAATAACGCTGCGCGACCAGTGCCTCATAACGCGCCCAGATTTTCTGCGCATAGCGCATGCGCAAGGCCTCACGCTGCGGCCCCGGGCCTGCGCCCACATTGTAGGAACCCACCGCCGTCCAGTTGTAGCCGAAACGCTGGACGAACTCGGCAAGAATCGAAGCGCCCACCTCCACCGACAGGCAAGGCTCGCTCAACAAGCGCTCCTCGGTAATGCCCTGCTTGAGCAGGCGCGGCAAGTGAATGCTGTTGATCTGCATCAAGCCGATGTCACGCGTGCCGTTGCGGTTGGCGTGGTTTACCGCTTGCGTGCGATAACCCGACTCCACGGCAGCGATGGCCTGTAGCAGCTCGGGCTCAAGGTCATAGCGGCTGGCAGCCTCGTTCCAGCAGTTGGCCAGCGCTTGATTGCCGCCCAGGCACGCCACCAGCAACAGGCTTTTGCTCCAGGTACTAGCCATTGCTGGCTTGACCACAGGCGGAACACACACCCCGCTTTTCAGCCTGCACCGGGCAGGTAAAGCGATAACCCCGGCCGTAGATCGTCTTGATAAACCCCTTGTCGGTCTTCAAGTGCTTGCGCAACGCGTAAATGCACCGCGTCAGCGACTCCTCGGCCACTTCGCCCCGAGGCCACGCCTGCTCCAGCAAACGGTCCTTGGTCATCAGCGCGCCACCGGAGCCCAATAATAGACGCAGAACCTGGCCCTCCTTGGGAGGCAACTGAATATCCGCGCCCACTCCCGTCAACCGCCCATCGCCGTGCAAGGTCCAGCGATCAAACACGAGGGACGTCGACACTCCATCACTTGCGACGGCCATGCACACCTCTGTATTCGACTTTCGACATTGAAACCCTCATTGCCACTACTGGCTGCCCAATCAACGCCATGACTATAAAAACCTGTTCCGCAACCCACGCCAGGACAAAGCCGATTTACCCGTCGATTTTCGGAAGTACCCAGTAAGAAAATTCTCCACCCACGCCAAGGCTCACCACTGCTCATTCATTTGCCCGCCAATACATCGAACGAATTCAGGGGGGCGCTGGCTCGTTCGCCTGCTGGGGTACGTCCAACTCCGCCACCCATTGCTTGATCAACTTGACCTGCGCCGGTGTACCCCTGACCAGCAAACTGTTGATGTCGGGATAGGCAATGACGGCGAACCCCTTGTCGGCCAAAAGGTGCTTGCGGTTACGCACCAGCAAGGTCTCGATCATGGAGTTCATCCCCGGCACCGTAGGTTCATCTGCACTGGCCCCGGACTTACGGTCCGCCACAAAGTGATGGAGCACTGCCACCACCCCAAACGCCTGCTCGGGCACCTTTGCAGGCTGGCGATCCATCAATTGCGCCAACCGCAGCACGCGGTCGACATAGCTCGGCGGCCCGGACACATAGAACATGCGCTGCCCGCTCTCACGCAGAGGGAAGCGGGACTCTTCCAGCCCTGTCCCTTGCATGAGGCTGCGTAGCCTGCCGACGGATATATGCCGGAGCACGACCGCCGAACGTCTGATTTCGGCGGCCTCGTAGAGGTACAGCGCTTGTCGGTCACGGTGCCAGATCAGCCCCTCCTGCCTGGCCAGCGCCTCCAACACCTGCTCGGGCGCAGCAAAATCGAACGATCCACTGACGCGCTTGCGATCCACCTGCCGGCTGACCACAACCGCAACCCCAAGAGGCCCGGACAACGCGTTGAGTACGCTGCCCAGGCTTGCATCCTGCGCCTGATAGACCTCGCCCCAGGCCGCCGCGCAACCGAGCAGCAACACAGCACACAACACACACCGGCATAGCCAGTGACAGGTCAACGTTGCGGCGGAATCAGCGTGCAAAGTGGGTTTACCTCAGCGGTCCGGCGTAGAGAAGCGGCCATACTGAAAGGCAAGCGGCGCTCAATCTTGATGAAAAGCTGATGACATTGCGTGGCATGTGCCTTGCTACACACTTGGCATCAGGGCCTGCGCCACCGTCGGAGCAGGCCTACGGACAAAGGCGTCGTTACCCTTCAATGGCTCATAGCGCCATCCGAGGGAACGACGCTTTTTTTTGAGAGAAAAGGTAGGTGTTGATGAACGATTCGGTCGGCAACAGCCCGGTGAATAATCCACTGGCGTGGGTCAACGGCAGTGACGCCCCGGAAAAGAGCAGCCTGGACCTGGGTTTCATGGCGCTGACCGATTGCGCATCGCTGGTGGTCGCCGCCACCCAGGGTTTCGCCCAACCCTACGGGCTGACACTGAACCTCAAGCGCCAGTCCTCCTGGGCCAACCTGCGCGACAAACTGGTCAGCGGTGAGCTGGACGCCGCCCATAGCCTGTACGGGCTGATCTACGCCGTACACCTGGGTATCGGCGGTGTAGCGCCCACCGAGATGGCGGTGCTGATGGGGCTCAATCAAAACGGCCAGAGCATCAACCTGTCCCACGGTTTGCAACAGCAAGGCGTGACCACTCCCGAGGCACTGGATCGCCACGTGCACCAAAGCCGAACAAAACTGACCTTCGCCCAGACATTTCCCACGGGTACCCACGCCATGTGGCTGTATTACTGGCTGGCGAGCCAGGGCATCCACCCGTTGCAGGACGTGGACAGTGTGGTGGTCCCGCCGCCGCAGATGGTCGCGCACCTGCAGGCCGGGCGCATCGACGGTTTTTGTGTCGGTGAGCCCTGGTGTGCCAGCGCAGTCAAGCAACAACAGGGCTTCACCCTGGCGACCACCCAGGCGATCTGGCCCGACCATCCGGAAAAGGTACTCGGCTGTACCCAGGCGTTCGTCGAGCAATACCCCAACACGGCGCGGGTGCTGGTGATGGCCATTCTTGAAGCCAGCCGTTTTATTGAAGAAAGCCAGGAAAACCGTCGCTCTACCGCACAACTGCTCAGCGCCCGCGACTACCTGGATGCCCCGCTCGACTGCATCGAACCCCGACTGCTGGGCAACTATGACGATGGGCTGGGCAACCAGTGGCAAGACCCTCACGCCTTGCGTTTTTTTGCGAGTGGAGAGGTCAACCTGCCCTACCTGTCGGACGGCATGTGGTTCATGACCCAGTTCCGCCGCTGGGGTCTGTTGCGCGAAGACCCGGACTACCTGGGCGTCGCCCGCCATGTCCAGCAACTGGACCTGTACCGTCAGGCCGCCAGCGCGGTGGGCGTTTCAAGCAACCCCCAGGACATGCGCAGCAGCCAACTGATCGACGGCAAGGTCTGGGACGGCAGCAACCCCGCCGCCTACGCGCGCAGCTTCCGCCTGCACGCCATGGCCGACCACGCCAGCCGCCAAGCCTTGCGCTGACAGGAGCACGACTATGTTGCGAATCCTGTTGATCAACGACACACCGCGCAAAGTCGGCCGGCTCCGGGCCGCGCTGATTGAGGCCGGGTTCGAGGTCATTGATGAGTCGGGCCTGACCATCGACCTGCCGGCGCGCGTCGAAACGGTGCGACCGGACGTGATCCTGATCGATACCGAGTCACCCGGGCGCGACGTGATGGAGCAGGTGGTGCTGGTCAGCCGCGACCAGCCACGGCCGATCGTGATGTTTACCGACGAGCACGACCCGAATGTGATGCGCCAGGCGATCAAGTCGGGCGTCAGCGCCTACATTGTCGAAGGCATCCAGGCCCAGCGCCTGCAGCCGATTCTCGACGTGGCCATGGCGCGCTTCGAGAGCGACCAGGCCCTGCGCGCCCAGCTCCAGGCGCGGGACCAGCAACTGGCCGAGCGCAAACGCATCGAGCTGGCCAAGGGCATGCTGATGAAAATGAAGAGCTGCAATGAGGAAGAGGCCTACACCCTGATGCGCCGCCAGGCCATGAGCCGCCAGCAGAAACTGATCCAGGTGGCCGAGCAGATTATCGCCATGAGTGAGCTGCTCGGCTGATTTGGCTCAGCTCTTGCTAAGCATTCATCACAGGTAACCAACGGCGGTTGCCCCTCCACGACAAAGACGTCGCACATCCGGTTTGCCCCCGCAAACCCGGTGGCGGCGTTTTTTCGTTTTGGCCCCAGTGCATGGGGCCGGTGGGGCAGCCTTCGCCGGCTGTTCCATCACCCGGCCTTCTTACAAGACTCCCAACCGTTGAGGTGCGTGATGAAATCAAGCTTCTGGAAATCCGGGCACACCCCGACCCTGTTTGCCGCGTTCCTGTATTTCGACCTGAGTTTCATGGTCTGGTACCTGCTGGGCCCGCTGGCGGTGCAGATCGCCGCCGACCTGCACCTGACCACCCAGCAGCGCGGCCTGGTGGTGGCGACGCCGATCCTGGCGGGCGCCGTATTGCGCTTCCTGATGGGCATGCTGGCCGACAAGCTGTCGCCCAAAACCGCCGGGCTGATCGGCCAGGTGATCGTGATCGCCGCGCTGTTCGGCGCCTGGAAGCTGGGCATTCACAGCTATGAACAAGCCTTGTTGCTGGGCGTATTCCTGGGCATGGCCGGTGCGTCATTTGCCGTCGCCCTGCCGCTGGCCTCGCAGTGGTACCCGGCCGAACACCAGGGCAAGGCCATGGGCATCGCCGGCGCCGGCAACTCCGGTACCGTATTTGCCGCCTTGCTCGCACCAGTGCTGGCCGCAGCGTTTGGCTGGAGCAATGTGTTTGGCTTCGCGCTGATCCCGCTGGTGCTCACCCTGATCGTCTTCGCCTGGCTGGCGCGCAATGCACCGGAACGCCCGAAGGCCAAATCCATGGCCGACTACTTCAAGGCCCTGGGTGACCGCGACAGCTGGTGGTTCATGTTCTTCTACAGCGTGACGTTTGGCGGTTTCATCGGCCTGGCCAGCGCCCTGCCCGGCTACTTCAACGACCAGTACGGCCTGAGCCCGGTCACGGCCGGCTACTACACCGCGGCCTGCGTGTTTGGCGGCAGCCTGATGCGCCCGTTGGGCGGCGCATTGGCTGACCGGTTCGGTGGCATCCGCACCCTGCTCGGCATGTACAGCGTGGCGGCGATCTGCATCGCGGCGGTGGGGTTCAACCTGCCCAGTTCCTACGCGGCATTGGCGCTGTTCGTCTGCACCATGCTCGGCCTCGGCGCAGGCAATGGCGCGGTGTTCCAACTGGTACCGCAGCGCTTTCGCCGTGAGATCGGCGTGATGACCGGCCTGATCGGCATGGCCGGTGGGATCGGCGGTTTTGCCCTGGCGGCCGGCATGGGCGCGATCAAGCAAAGCACCGGCAGTTACCAGATGGCGCTGTGGTTGTTCGCCAGCCTTGGCGTGCTGGCCTGGTTCGGCCTGCACGGGGTGAAACGCCGCTGGAGAACCACTTGGGGTTCGGCCGCCGTGACCGCTGCCCGCGTCTGATGAGCCTGCAACTGAGCGTCGCCCACGCCAGCGCCATCGGCCCACGGGCAGAAAACCAGGACGCCCTGCGCGTGGTCACGCCGGTCGCGGAACTGGCCGCCAGCAAAGGTTACCTGTGTGCATTGGCCGACGGTGTGAGCCAATGCGCCGATGGCGGGTTGGCTGCACGCTCGACCTTGCAGGCCCTGGCCCTGGACTATTACGCCACGCCGCAAACCTGGGGCGTGGCCCAGGCCCTGGAACGCCTGCTGCTCGCACAAAACCGCTGGCTGCAGGCCAATGGCGGTGGCCAGCCGTTGCTGACCACCCTCAGCGCCCTGGTGTTTCGCGGCCAGCGCTTCACCCTGGCGCACGTCGGCGATTGCCGGGTGTATCGCTGGCTGGACGGCGAGCTGCAGCGCATCAGCGAAGACCATGTGTGGGAGCAACCGGGCATGCAGCATGTGCTAAAGCGCGCACTCGGCCTGGATCAGCACCTGGTACTGGATTTTCTCGACGGCGAACTGCGTTCGGGCGAATGCTTTCTGCTGCTCAGCGATGGTGTGTGGGCCACCCTGGGCGACCGCAGCATCAGCACGATCCTGCGTGAACAAACCGACCTCGACCTGGCCGTGAACACGCTGGTCAACGCCGCTCATTTGGCCGGCAGCCAGGACAACGCCAGTGCCCTGCTGGTGCGAATCGACGCACTGGGCGCCGCCACCCTCGGCGATGCCTTGGTGCAGTTGCAGCAATGGCCCTTGCCGCCGCTGCTGAAAGCCGGTCAACGCTTTGAGGGCTGGCAGGTGGAGTGCGTGCTGGCGCAGAGTCGACAGTCGTTGTTGTACCGGGTACGCGATGCCCAGCAGCAACCCTGGCTGCTGAAAACCTTACCGCTCAACCGTGATGACGACAACGATGCCGGCCAGGCCTTGCTCTCGGAAGAGTGGTTTTTGCGACGGGTGGCCGGGCGCGCGTTTCCGGAAGTGCATGCCGCCAGCGGGCGTCAGCACTTGTACTACGTGATGCGCGAATATCCCGGGCAAACCCTGGCTGCGCTGTTCGAGCAGCAAGGCCCGCTGCCCTTGGCGCAATGGCAGTCCATCGCCGAGCGATTGCTGCGTGCCGTGGGCCTGCTGCATCGACGGCAGATCCTGCACCGCGACATCAAACCGGAAAACCTGCTGCTGGGGGACGACGGCGAACTGCGCGTGCTGGATTTCGGCCTGGCTTATTGCCCGGGCCTTTCTGAAGATCGCGCTCACTTGCTGCCTGGCACCCCGAGTTTTATCGCGCCGGAGGCCTTTGCCGGTGACCGTCCTACAGCACAGCAGGATTTGTACAGCGTCGGCGTCACCTTGTATTACCTGCTCACCGGGCATTACCCCTACGGTGAAATCGAGGCTTTCCAACGGCCGCGCTTCACCCAAGCTGTCAGCGCCAGCCGCTACCGCCCGGACCTGCCGGATTGGCTGCCACTCAGCCTGGAACGCGCGGTGGCGGCGCAACCCGCGCAGCGTTATGAAACCGCCGAAGAATGGCTGCTGGTGCTGGAACAGGCAGATCGCCGCGAACTGAGCGTGCAACCCAGGCCACTGCTGGAGCGTGAACCGCTGAAGGTCTGGCAGACCCTGGCTGTGGCGTCGCTGCTGATCAATCTGGTGCTACTGTATTGGTTACTGCACCACTAGGGAGCAAATCCTCACTGCAGTTTTTGCGCAAGCCCCGTAAACCCGGGCACAAGGCAACTTGGCACAACCGCTGCATTAGCTGGAACAACACCCCACATACAGCCGAACCTTCAACGTCGAAGGGTCGAGCTTCCCGAGAGAACGGGACCAGGACAAAGGCGTCCTCGCTAGGTAACTAGCGGGGACGCCTTTTTTTGTTTGCGCGTGATTGGTCGAGCCATTGCGGAGAACGACATGAAAAAACTCAAACTGGTGATGATCGGCAACGGCATGGCCGGGGTTCGCACCCTTGAAGAATTGCTCAAGCTGAGCAGCGACCTGTACGACATCACCGTGTTCGGCGCCGAGCCGCACACCAACTACAACCGCATCCTGTTGTCACCGGTGCTGGCCGGCGAGCAAACCTTCGAAGAGATCGTGCTCAACGACTTGAGCTGGTACCTGGACAACAACATCAAGCTGCTGCTCAACCGCAAAGTGGTGCAGATCGACCGCGTCAAACGCGTGGTCATCGCCGAAGACGGCACCGAGGCGGAATACGACCGCCTGCTGATCGCCACCGGTTCTACGCCTTTTATCCTGCCAATTCCCGGCAATACGTTGCAGGGTGTGATCGGCTACCGCGACATCGCCGACACCCAAGCCATGATCGACACCGCCAAGACCCACACCCACGCCGTGGTCATCGGCGGTGGCCTGCTGGGCCTGGAGGCCGCCAACGGACTGATGCTGCGCGGCATGCACGTCACCGTGGTGCATATCGGCGAGTGGCTGCTGGAGCGTCAGCTGGACAAGACCAGCGGCCAATTGTTGCAGACCGAGCTGGAAAGCCGTGGCCTGGTGTTTCGGCTGTGCGAGCAGACCCAGGCGCTGCATGACGCGGGCAACGGTCGCGTCGGCTCGGTACAGTTCAAGAACGGCGACATCATCCCCGCCGACCTGGTGGTGATGGCGGCAGGTATCCGGCCCAACACCGAGCTGGCGGAAAAATCCGGCATTCCCTGCAACCGTGGGATTCTGGTCAACGACACCCTGCAAACCTACGACCCGCGCATCTACGCCATCGGCGAGTGCGCCAGCCATCGCGGCATCGCCTATGGCCTGGTGGCGCCGCTGTTCGAGCAGGCCAAGGTCTGCGCCAACCACCTCGCACAGTTGGGCTTTGCCACCTACAAAGGCTCGGTCACCTCGACCAAGTTGAAGGTCACCGGCATCGACCTGTTCTCGGCCGGCGACTTCATGGGCGGCGAAGGCACCGAGACCATCACCCTCTCCGACCCGATTGGCGGCGTGTACAAGAAACTGGTGATCAAGGACGACATCCTGGTCGGCGCCTGCCTGTACGGCGACACCGCCGACGGCGGTTGGTATTTCCGTCAGATCCGTGAGAACCACGCCATCGGCGAGATCCGCGATCACTTGATGTTCGGCGAAAACGCCTTGGGCGATGTCGGCCATCAAGGCCAGGACAAAGCCATGAGCATGGCCGACAACGCCGAGGTCTGCGGTTGTAACGGCGTGTGCAAGGGCACCATCGTCAAGGCGATCCAGGAACAGGGGCTGTTCAGCGTCGACGAGGTGAAAAAACACACCAAGGCTGCCAGCTCCTGCGGCTCCTGTGTCGGCCTGGTCGAGCAGATTTTGATCAACACTGTGGGCGGCGCGGCCGACGTCAAGCCGAAAAGCGAAAAAGCTATCTGCGGCTGCAGCGACCTCAACCACGGGCAGATCCGCCAGGCCATCCGCGACCAGCACTTGCTGACCATCGCCGGCACCATGAGCTACCTGAACTGGCGCACGCCCAACGGCTGCGCCACCTGCCGCCCGGCCTTGAACTACTACCTGATTTCCACCTGGCCCGGCGAAGCCAAGGATGACCCGCAATCGCGCCTGATCAATGAACGGGCTCACGCCAATATCCAGAAAGACGGCACCTATTCCGTGGTCCCACGGATGTGGGGCGGCGTGACCAACCCGTCGGAGTTGCGGCGCATCGCCGATGTGGCCGACAAGTACAACGTGCCGATGGTCAAGGTCACCGGCGGCCAGCGCATCGACCTGCTGGGGATCAAAAAGCAGGACTTGCCTGGCGTGTGGAAAGACCTGGACATGCCGTCCGGCCATGCCTATGGCAAATCCATCCGCACCGTGAAGACCTGCGTCGGCAGCGAGTTCTGCCGCTTCGGCACGCAGAACTCCACGCAACTGGGCATCGAGTTGGAGCATGACCTGTTCAACATGTGGTCGCCGCACAAGGTCAAGTTGGCAGTGTCCGGTTGCCCACGCAATTGCTCGGAAGCGGGCATCAAGGACGTAGGCATTATCGGCGTCGACTCCGGTTGGGAGATGTACATCGGTGGCAACGGCGGCATCAAGACCGAAGTCGCGGAGTTCTTCGTCAAGCTGAAAACCGCCGAAGAAGTGCGCGAGTACAACGGCGCCTTCCTACAGCTGTACCGCGAAGAAGCCTTCTACCTGGAGCGCACCGTGCACTACCTGCAACGGGTGGGCATGGAGCACATCAAGAAGGCGGTGCTGGAAGATCCGGCCCGCCGCCAGGCCCTTAACGAGCGCCTGCAATTCTCGCTGTCGTTCGAGCAGGACCCGTGGAAGGAGCGCCTGGAACAACCGCTGCTGAAGAAGGAGTTCGAGGTTATCCCCGTCAAACAACTGGAGGTGCCGGCATGAACTGGCTGGATATCTGCGCCCTCGATGACATCAACACCCTGGGATCACGCATCATCCACGGGCCCAAGGGTGATATCGCGATTTTTCGTACCAGTGACGATGAAGTCTTCGCACTCGATGACCGTTGCCCGCACAAAGGTGGCCCGCTGTCCCAAGGCCTGATCTACGGCAAGCGCGTGGCCTGCCCGCTGCACAACTGGCAGATCGACCTCGCCTCCGGCGAAGCCCAGGCGCCGGATGTCGGTTGCGCTCACCATCACCCGGCCCGCGTGGAAAACGGCCGCGTGATGCTGGCCCTGCGGGACGCGGTGTGATGAACCGCCAGACCACCGCCTCTACCTGCTGCTACTGCGGCGTAGGTTGCGGCGTGTTGATCGAACATGACGGCGAGCAAATCATTGGCGTGCAAGGCGACCCCGACCACCCGGCGAACTTCGGCAAGCTGTGCAGCAAGGGCTCCAGCCTGCACCTGACCGGTGATTTATCCGCCCGCGCCTTGTACCCCGAGTTGCGCCTGGGCAAAGGCCTGGCGCGCACCCGCACCGATTGGGACACCGCGCTGGAGCACGCGGCCAACGTGTTCGCCCAGACCATCGCCGAACACGGGCCGGACAGTGTGGCGTTCTATATCTCCGGGCAATTGCTCACCGAGGACTACTACAGCTTCAACAAACTGGCGCGGGCGTTGGTGGGCACCAACAACATCGATAGCAACTCGCGGCTGTGCATGTCTTCGGCGGTGGTCGGCTACAAGCGCAGCCTGGGCGCCGACGCACCGCCGTGCAGCTATGAAGACCTGGAGAACAGCGACTGCGTGATGATCGTCGGCAGCAACATGGCCTACGCGCACCCGGTGTTGTTCCGACGCCTGGAAGAAGCCAAGGCGCGGCGCCCGCAGATGAAAGTGCTGGTGATCGACCCACGTCGCACAGACACCTGCGACTTGGCTGACCTGCACCTGGCGATCCTGCCGGGGACAGACGTCGCGCTGTTCCATGGGATCCTGCACCTGCTGCTGTGGGAAGACTGGATCGACCGTGCGTTTATCCAGGCGCATACCGAGGGGCTGGCGGAGCTGAAACGCCTGGTGCATGACTACACACCGCAGATGGTCACGCAGCTGTGTGGCATTAGCGTTGAGCAGCTGCGCCTGTGTGCGGAATGGGTCGGTACCTCCAGCAGTTTTCTGTCGTTGTGGTGCATGGGGCTTAACCAGTCCACGGCGGGCAGCGCAAAAAACAGTGCCCTGATCAACCTGCACCTGGCCACCGGCACGATTGGCCGGCCCGGCTGCGGGCCGTTTTCCCTGACCGGCCAGCCGAATGCCATGGGCGGACGCGAGACCGGCAGTTTGTCGAACCTGTTGCCTGGGCACCGAGAGGCCGCCAACCCTGAACATCGCGAACAAGTCGCGAGGTATTGGGGAATTGATTCGTTGCCGGCGTCTACCGGGTTCACGGCTATCGAGCTGTTCGAGCAGGTCCAAGCTGGCAAGGTCAAGGCGCTGTGGATCGCCTGCACCAACCCCGCGCAATCGCTGCCAGACCAGAACCGTGTGCGCGAAGCCTTGGCCGCCTGCCCCTTCGTGGTGTTGCAGGAGGCGTTTCGCACCACCGAGACCGCCGCCTACGCCGACCTGCTGTTGCCCGCCGCCAGTTGGGGGGAGAAGGAAGGCACGGTGACCAACTCCGAGCGGCGTATTTCCCACGTGCGCCGTGCCATCGTCCCACCGGGAGAAGCGCGACCGGACTGGGCAATTACCGTGGATTTCGCCCAGCGCCTGGAGCGCCGCCTGCGTCCGGGTTTGAGCAGCCTGTTTGCCTTTGAGCAGCCCGCGCAGATTTTTGATGAATACAAAATGCTGACCCGTGGCCGTGACCTGGACTTGTCGGGCATCAGCCACGCCTTGCTCGATTGTATCGGCCCGCAGCAATGGCCGTTCCCCCAGGGCGCCGAGGGCGGCACCCCACGCCTGTACACCGACGGTGTGTTCCCCACCGACAGCGGGCGGGCGCACTTTGTTGCCGATCCTTACCGCGCCGCGAAAGAGCAGCGTGACGCGCGCTTCCCATTGACGCTGATCACCGGCCGCCTGCGAGACCAGTGGCATGGCATGAGCCGTACCGGCACGGCGGCGCAGTTATTCGGGCATGTCAGCGAAGCGCTGTTGAGCCTGCACCCGGATGAATTGCGCAGGCACCGCTTCAAAGAGGGTGACCTGGTCAACCTAAAAAGTCGTCGCGGCCAGGTGATCGTAGCGGTCAGCAGTGATGACAGCGTGCGCCCGGGGCAGGCATTTCTGCCCATGCATTGGGGTGATCGTTTTCTCAAGGGCGGCGTGAATGCGCTGACCCAGCCGGCGTTTGATCCCCTGTCCAAACAACCGGAACTCAAGCACAGCGGCGTGCGCCTGGAGGCGGTGCAACTGCCATGGCAGCTGTTCGCGTTGATCGAAGGCGATGTGCAGCAACACTTCGAAGCCCTGCGCCCGCTGTGCGAGGGTTTTGCCTACGTCAGCCTCAGCCTGGCCGGGCGGGAGCGGCCCGCATTGTTGATACGCGCAGCCCATAGCGAGGCGCCCGACCTGCAACTGTTGACCCGAATCGATGAACTGCTGGGCCTCAACGACGGGCCGGTGATGGCGTACGACGACCCGCGCCGCTCGATCGGCAAGCGCGTGAAGATCGAAAAAGGCCGCATCACCGCCTTGCGTCTGGCCGGAGAAACCCTGGCCCGGCATTGGTTGCAAAGCCTGTGGCTGGAAGGCCGCGCCGACCATCAACTGCGGCGCTGGCTGTTGGCACCGTTGAGCGCGCCTCCGGGTGGGGCGGCGGCAAGCAGCAAGGTGTTGTGCAACTGCAAGAACGTCAGCGAAAACGCCGTGTGTGCCGGTATCGCCCGTGGCCTGAGCCTGGACGGGCTCAAGCGGGAACTGGGGTGTGGTACGCAATGCGGCTCCTGTGTACCGGAAATCAAACGTCTTTTGGCCAGCAGCCCGCAGCCAATCGCGATCAGTGTGTAAGGGGAACAACATGAGTGCAAAAGTCTGGTTGGTGGGCGCAGGCCCCGGTGACCCCGAGCTGTTGACCCTCAAGGCGGTGCGCGCCCTGCGTGAGGCCGATGTGGTGCTGATCGATGACCTGGTCAACCCGGCCGTGCTGGAGCACTGTGCCGGTGCGCGGGTGATCACCGTTGGCAAGCGCGGTGGTTGCCGCTCGACCCCGCAGGATTTTATCCATCGCCTGATGCTGCGCTATGCCCGACAAGGCAAGTGCGTGGTGCGGCTTAAAGGGGGTGATCCGTGCATTTTTGGCCGGGGGGGCGAAGAAGCGACCTGGCTGCGTGAACACGGGGTGGAGGTGGAGCTGGTCAACGGCATTACCGCCGGCCTGGCGGGAGCGACGAATTGCGCTGTTCCACTGACCTTGCGCGGTGTGAGCCGTGGCGTGACGCTGGTGACGGCGCACACCCAGGATGACAGCCGCCTGAACTGGCGTGCACTCGCAGAAGGCGGCACCACATTGGTGGTGTACATGGGGGTGGCCAAGCTTGAGGAGATTCGCCAGCAATTGCTCGACGGCGGAATGGCTGCCGATATGCCGGTGGCGATGATCGAGAATGCATCACTGCCCCAGCAGCGGGAATGCCGCAGCACCCTGCTGCATCTGCATGAAGATGCGCACGCATTCGCCTTGAAGAGCCCGGCAATCCTGGTGATCGGCCGCGTTGCCGCTTCTGCTCAAGCCGCTTGCGCCATTGCGGTCGCCAGCGCCTGAGGCAAATTCAAGGCGAAAAAAAGCCCGGCCTAAGCCGGGCTTTTTTCTACCACTCAGTAATTACTGAGCAGCTTGAGCTTCTACCGAGGCTTCTACGCGACGGTTGATAGCACGGCCTGCTTCAGTTGCGTTGTCAGCAACTGGACGGGATTTACCGTAGCCAACCGAGCTAACGCGGTTAGGAGCGATACCGTCTTTGACCAGAACTTGCTTAACAGCGTCAGCACGACGCTGGGACAGCTTCTGGTTGTAAGCGTCTGGACCTACGGAGTCAGTGTGACCTTCAACCACGGTGGTGGTTTGTGGGTACTGCTTCATGAAGTCGGCCAGGTTTTTCACGTCGCCGTAGCTGTTAGGCTTAACAACGGATTTGTCGAAGTCGAACTTAACGTCCAGCTCAACACGAACAACCTGAGCAACTGGAGCTTCTGGCTCTGGAGTTGGCTCTGGAGCTGGTGCTGGGGTAGGAGCTGGAGCAACTGCGCCAGCGTTGCCGCCGAAGTTCACACCCAGGCCAACCAGTGCGGAGTAATCCCACTTGCCGTTGTCCAGGTTGTAGTCAGACTCAACACCAGCACGGGCGAACAGGTTGTTGGTGAAGTAGTACTTCACACCAGCGCCAGCGATAGCCAGGGTCGACTGGTCGCGACCGCTGTGGCCGTCAGCCTGTACATTGGTACGGGATTGGTGACCGAAACCACCTTCTACGTATGGACGCAGGGAATCAACACCGGCCTGACCGAAGTGGTACTGAGCAGTCACGCTGCCAGTGTCACCTTTGATCTTCTGGTTGCCAGTACCGTCGTTCGAACGGGTGTGGTTGGTGGTGTCGTAGTTCAGGTTGATCGACACGTCGTCGGTCAAGAAGTAACCGATGCTTGCGCCAGGGTTGAAGCCGTCTTCGATGTGCTTGACGCTATCGTTGTACTGCTTCTTGTAGAACAGCTGGCCTTCAACTGCGCCTTGGCCTTGTGCCAGAGCGCCGAAAGAAGTGGCAGCAATAAGAGAACCAATGGCAAAGCCCAAGGTGTTTTTCAGTTTCATCCGTTAAATCCCCATCTGGTGATTGTAAAGCAGTCCCACAAACCGGGGGACAACTCGGCGACAAGTCTAACAGAACTTGCCTACACGTAAGAGATATTTGCCACGCACTAAGTTTCAGTCTCGCCCGCAAATTTCTCACGTAATTTATCAAGAGCACGTTTGTAACGCATTTTTGTAGCACTCAAACCCATATGCATGATGTCAGCGATTTCCTGAAACTCCAGTTCTGCGACAAATCGTAGCACCAGAATTTCGCGGTCAATCGGGTTCACATGCACCAACCAGCGATCAAGTCCGCCCTTTTCCTCGGGTGCTGGCGCCTTCTCTTCAGACGCTTCCTCCAGGGGGTCCAGACTCAACGCGTCCATCAAGCGACGCTTTCGCCGTTCCTTGCGATACTGCGTGATGCACTCGTTGTACGTGATGCTATATAGCCATGTCTTGAACTTCGATTTGCCCTCGAAGTTCTTCAGGCCATACAGCACCTTGAGCATCACTTCCTGACAGACATCATCCGCATCTCTATCGTTCCCTAAATACCTTGAACAAACGTTGAACAGAGTGCGTTGATATCTGCGCATCAATTCTTCGTACGCGCGTGTTACGTGAAACAGCTCCGTGTGCGAGCGCGCGACCAACTCCTCATCAGAGAGCTCACGGGGGTCATAGCGCGTGGACAGCGTTTGGGCTTTATTCAAAACAAGTCGTGCCGACAGTCAGGTCAATGTCCGCTACAGCCCGGCTACCCGGGTTTGCGGCGGCGTACATTAGCAGGGTTTGCCGGGTTAGCGGCTACTGACCTGCTGCTCCAGGAGGATCCGGTTGGACAGCGACACCAGGTCGCCGTCATCGGTCAGCACCGTCGTCTTGACTGTGCCGATCTCCTCGATCTGTCCTTCGACCTCGCCTATACGCACCTGTTGCCCAACCTGATACAGCTCACGCACATAGATTCCCGCAAGAATCTGCCCGGCAATTTCCCGGCTTCCCAACCCCATGGCCAGCGCAACGGCCAGACCAACGGTAATCAAAACGATCACGATCACGTGGTTGAGCAGGTCAGTCTTGACCTCCAACTGGCTGATCGCGACCGAAATACTGATGATGATGACCAGCCCCTGGGCAATTCGCCCAAGGCCGGCAGCATAGTCCAACCCCACGCCTTCAGCGGCGCCGCGCACCAGCCCATTGGCCAGTTGCGCCAGCAAAACACCTACCAGCAGTACCAGCGCGCCGCCGAAAACCTTCGGCAAATACAGTGCCAGCATGTCGAGCGTAGCTGAAACTCGCTCAAGGCCAAGGGATTGAGCCGCAGAAACCAGAAAAATAAGTAGAACGAACCAATAGACGATCTTGCCGATCAAGGTGGAAATCGGCACTTGCAGGCCGGCACGTCCCAGCAGCTTGGTCAGGCCGGTGCCTGCCATCAAGCGATCCAGGCCGAGTTTTGCGAGCAATTTGGACAGCAGGGTGTCGAGCAGCTTGGCCACGACAAAGCCCAGCAGTACCAGGACCAGGGCACCAAACAGGTTGGGAATGAAGTTCGCCACCTTGGTCCACAATGCGGTCATCGCGGTGACCAGGCTCTGGGTCCAGAGATCAAGTTCCATATTCAATCAGCCTTATCAGCAGTGCGAGCAAGAGGTTTACGACGGGACACCGGCGATACGTGGGCCGAACCATTGTTCAGGGCCATCATCAACGCCGGCAGCCAACGACCGAGCAGGCCGAACAGGTCACCCGCCCCTACCTGACGGTTGGCGGTTTTCAACACGCGGCCCAGGCAGGCATCGTCATCCCGGTTGGATGGCGAGGCATTGAGCATGTCACGCAAAGACTGTTCGAACGGATCGTGCATAAAGACCTCTCGCAAGTGATTTAAAAGACGAGGGTAAAATTCTTGGGGTCACATGGGACCTTTCCTACGTTCAGGTCATATTCAGGTCAAACCCAGCGTAATCGTCGAAAAAGCCACCATTGTCCGAGCGCAACTGCCACCATCATCAGGCAGGCAATCACGAATCCGTAGGGGCTGGCGGAGAACGGAATACCGCCCACATTGATGCCCAGCAAGCCGGTGAGAAAACTCATCGGCAGGAATATCCCGGTAATGATACCGAAGCGGTACATGGTGCGGTTCATGCGCACGCTCAAGCGCCGGTCTTCAGCCTCCAGCACAAGCCCCACGCGCTCCCGGGTCAATTCAAGCTCTTCCAGGTAGCGGGTCAGGCTGTTGTTCAATTCGTTCCAATAGTCGGCATCGTCGTCACAAAACCACGGCAATTTGATTCGCGTCAGTTGGGCAAAAATATCCCGCTGCGGCGCGAGGAATCGCTTCAGCCCAGCGGCTCGCCGACGGATCTGCAAAACGTTGCCATGCTCCGGGGTATACCGTTCGTCGGCATCGAGTTTTTCTTCTTCGGAATCGACGATTTCAGACAGGTCAGTGACCAGGTCCTGCACTTTATGGGTCAGGTACTGCGCCATATAAAGGATGAGTTCCGAAGCGGTTTTCGGCCCTTTGCCGTCCGCCAGCTGCACCAGCAGCTCGTCAGTGGCGCGCAAGGGGCGCAGACGCAGGGAAATCACACGATTGGCCGCCGCAAAGATCCGCACCGAGACCATGTCTTCCGGCTCGGCGCCCGGGTTGAGGTTGATCCCGCGCAGAAACAGCAGCAATTCGTCATCCGGCAGCGGCAACAAGCGCGGACGGGTGTTTTCTTCCAGCAGCAAGTCGCAGGCGAACTCGCTCAAGCCACTGGACCGGCGCAGCCAGGTCTGGGTCTGCGGATGGCTGCGATCCCAATGCAGCCACAGGCTTTCCTGCGGTTGCAGTTGCAGGTCGTCTAGCTCAGTCCGGGCAATCGAACGCGCGCCGCCTTTACCGTCCAGCACCAGGGCATGCACCAGCCCCCATTGCGCGTTTTCTTCCTCGAACATCCTCACCCCTTTGGTCTGCAGCGGTTTATTCAGGCATTTTCAGCGGGCTTGGCGACACGATCACGCCGTTATTGTCGGCATACACGTACTCACCCGGACGGAATGTCACGCCGGCAAAGGTCACGACCACGTTCAGGTCGCCAATGCCGCGCTTGTCGGTCTTCATCGGATGCGTCGCCAGTGCCTGCACCCCCAGGTCGGTCTGGGCAATGACATCAACGTCGCGGATGCAACCGTAGATCACCATCCCTTCCCAGCCGTTTTTCGCGGCTTTCTCGGCGATCATGTCACCCAGCAACGCGCGGCGCAGGGAGCCGCCACCGTCCACCACCAGCACTTTGCCGGCGCCCGGCAGGTCGGCTTGCGCCTTGACCAGGGAGTTGTCTTCGAAGCACTTGATGGTGACGATCTCGCCACCAAAGGAATCTCGGCCGCCAAAATTGCTGAACATCGGCTCAAGCACCTGCACCAGTTCAGGGTAGGCGTCGCACAGGTCGGGGGTCACGTAATGGTTCATTGAAAAATTCCTTTCTGCCAAAGAGGTGTCTTTCGAAAGAAGCGCCAGGCACAGCGGGGGCAGACCTTCCCATCCCCGACGGCGCAACGCAATAGCCACTGCGCGACTGAATATGACCAGAAGCGTTTAACGCGTCATATCTTAGCCGCAACCACACACGAGTGAAACGCCCTTGGCAGAGCGCTTCGTCAAACCGTTGCCGCCACCTCCGATTGTGCCCCGAATAAAGGTGTCAGCGGGTCTTTCAGCCATTGCGCCACCAACGGCCAGACCTCGGCCTGGGCGGCCTTGCTGACCAGCATCTCCACATGACCGAAATCCCCGGTAAACCCTTGCTGGCGGCCCAGGCACAGGTATTGACGGTGCTCTGAACCGACTTGCTCGAACAACTTGCGACACGCCCAGTCCGGGTCTTGCTGGTCACCCGCCGCACTCACCGCCAGCAGCGGCACATCGACCTCTGCCAAGCCTTTCCACCAATCGTTCTTGCCTTCGCCAAAGCGGCCAAACAGGCCGTTCCAGCGCATGGCCTCGATCATCACACCGGCCGGTTCATCCTCGGGGCCACGCTTGAGGCGCGAGCCGGACACCTCGCCAAAGCGTTTCAACAGCAAGCGGCCCGTCCACTCCACCGGCGGCAGTTTCAACGGCCAATGGGTGCGGCTGACCTGACTGCCAAACAGCGCCACCGACGCCACTGCCGGCGCGCCCAGGTGCTGCCCGCCAAGGGCCGCCGCCAGGCTGATGCCGCCCAGGGAATGGCCGATCCAATGGGGAACCTGCGCACTTTGCTCGCGCACGAACGCGCCGATCGCCGGCAAATCGTAACGCGCGTAGTCGGCCACGCGGTTGCGGGCATAGTCATGATTGCGCTTGGACAGGCCATGGCCGCGCATTTCCGGGATCCAGACATCAAACCCCAACCGCGCCAGGTAAGCGCCCAGGCCGATGCCTTTAGGCGAGTACCAGAAGCGCCGGTTGGAAAAACTGCCATGCAATAAAATAACCGGGATGCCCCGGTTTTCCGGGACATCGGCCAGGCCCAAGCGGGTCACGGCCAACTCGACGGTACCGTCGGGGCTGTTACCGGGCTTGAGGCGGTACACGTCTTCACTCAGGTCGCCACGACGTTCAGCGCTGATCAGGGCGACGGGAAACAGGTTGCTGCTGCTTTGCATAATGCTCTTGCACAAAAAAGGGCGGCGTCCGCAAGGATTCCCGCCCTGTACAGATAAGAATGCCGGTCACCCTGTGAGAGTGACCGGCACTTTTGACGTAACGACCTTAGACGGACGCTTGGCCTTCTGCCAGGAAGAACCAGGTTTCCAGCACGGAGTCGGGGTTCAGCGAGACACTTTCGATGCCCTGCTCCATCAGCCATTTGGCCAGGTCAGGGTGGTCGGAAGGGCCTTGGCCGCAGATGCCGATGTACTTGCCAGCCTTGTTGCAGGCCTGGATGGCATTGGCCAGCAGCTTCTTGACCGCAGGATTACGCTCGTCGAACAAGTGGGCAATGATCCCCGAGTCGCGGTCCAGGCCCAGGGTCAGCTGGGTCAGGTCGTTGGAGCCGATGGAGAAACCGTCGAAGAACTCCAGGAACTCTTCAGCCAGGATCGCGTTGGACGGCAGTTCGCACATCATGATCACGCGCAGGCCGTTTTCACCACGGGTCAGGCCATTTTCGGCCAGCAAGTCCACCACCTGGCTCGCCTCGCCCAGGGTGCGCACGAACGGCACCATAATCTCGACGTTGGTCAGGCCCATCTCGTTGCGCACGCGCTTGAGGGCACGGCACTCGAGTTCGAAGCAATCGCGGAACGATTCGCTGATGTAACGCGAAGCGCCACGGAAGCCCAGCATCGGGTTTTCTTCTTCCGGCTCGTAGAGCTTGCCGCCGATCAGGTTAGCGTATTCGTTGGACTTGAAGTCCGACAGACGCACGATGACCTTTTTCGGGTAGAACGCCGCCGCCAGGGTGCTGATGCCTTCGACCAGTTTCTCGACATAGAAGCCGACAGGGTCGTTGTAGCCAGCAATGCGCTTGTCGACGCTTTCCTTGAGGTCCAGCGGCAGGCCGTCGTAGTTCAGCAAGGCCTTGGGGTGCACGCCGATCATGCGGTTGATGATGAACTCCAGGCGGGCCAGGCCCACACCGGCGTTCGGCAACTGTGCGAAATCAAAGGCGCGGTCCGGGTTGCCGACGTTCATCATGATCTTGAACGGCAGGTCCGGCATGGCGTCGATGGAGTTCTGCTTGATATCGAAGCCCAGCTCGCCTTCGAAGATGAAACCGGTGTCGCCTTCGGCACAAGACACGGTAACGCCCTGGCCATCTTTGAGCAGTTGGGTGGCGTTGCCGCAGCCCACGACCGCCGGAATGCCCAGTTCACGGGCGATGATCGCCGCGTGGCAAGTACGCCCGCCACGGTTGGTGACGATGGCGCTGGCGCGCTTCATCACCGGTTCCCAGTCCGGGTCGGTCATGTCGGAGACCAGCACGTCACCTGGCTGGACCTTGTCCATTTCGGACACGTCCTTGATGATCCTTACCTTGCCGGCGCCGATGCGCTGGCCAATGGCGCGACCTTCCACCAGCACGGTGCCGGTTTCTTTCAGCAGGTAGCGTTCCATGACGTTGGCCGAGGTGCGGCTCTTCACGGTTTCAGGACGGGCCTGCACGATGTACAGCTTGCCGTCGTCACCGTCCTTGGCCCATTCGATGTCCATCGGGCACTTGTAGTGCTTTTCGATGATCATCGCTTGCTTGGCCAATTCGCTGACTTCAGCGTCGGTCAGGCAGAAACGCGCGCGTTCGGCCTTGTCGACTTCAACGGTTTTTACCGAGCGACCGGCCTTGGCCTCGTCGCCGTAGATCATCTTGATTGCCTTGCTGCCCAGGTTACGGCGCAGGATGGCCGGGCGACCGGCCTCAAGGGTGTGCTTGTGCACGTAGAATTCGTCGGGGTTGACCGCGCCTTGTACGACGGTTTCGCCCAGGCCGTAGGCACCGGTGATGAACACCACGTCACGGAAGCCCGATTCGGTGTCCAGGGTGAACATCACGCCGGCTGTGCCGGTTTCCGAACGCACCATGCGCTGCACACCGGCAGACAAGGCCACCAGCTTGTGGTCGAAACCCTGGTGTACGCGGTAGGAAATGGCGCGGTCGTTGAACAGCGAGGCGAACACTTCCTTGGCCGCACGGATGACGTTTTCCACACCGCGGATGTTGAGGAAGGTTTCCTGCTGGCCGGCGAAGGAGGCGTCCGGCAAGTCTTCGGCGGTGGCCGAAGAGCGCACGGCAACGGCCATGTCCGGGTTGCCAGCCGATAAAGTGGCGAAGGCGTTACGGATTTCTTCGTTGAGCTTCTCGGGGAACTCGGCTTCCATGATCCATTGGCGGATCTGGCTGCCGGTCTTGGCCAGGGCGTTGACGTCGTCGACGTCCAGGGCGTCCAGCGCGGCGTGGATCTGGGCGTTGAGGCCGCTCAGCTCGAGGAAGTCGCGGTAGGCCTGGGCCGTGGTGGCGAAACCACCGGGCACCGAGACCCCAGCGCCTGCAAGATTACTGATCATCTCGCCGAGGGATGCGTTCTTGCCCCCCACATGCTCTACATCATGGACGCCGAGCTTATCGAGGGAAACTACGTACTCTACCAAGGTGATCTCTCCACTTTCTGTGTTGGAAAAGCTCAGGACGCCGGCTGCTCAGTAGGAGCGTTCGCCAGCGTTTGTGGCCTGGACCTGGAAAATAAGTGAGAATGCGGCCCACTGCGGGACGGCAAAATCGCGCCTATCATATCCAAGATTCGTCATCAGCTTAAGGCCCAGGGCTCAAATGAAACGATCTGCTTTCTTTATCTCCGACGGCACCGGCATTACAGCCGAAACATTGGGTCAAAGCCTGCTCGCACAGTTCGAAAACATTACCTTCGCCAAATTCACACGGCCCTATATCGACAGCGTGGATAAAGCGCGGGCCATGGTACAACAAATCAATCTGGCGGCCGAAAAAGACGGTTTTCGTCCGATCATTTTCGACACCATCGTCAACCAGGACATTCGTGAGATTCTCGCAACGTCGAATGGTTTCATGATCGACATCTTCTCCACGTTCCTGGCGCCACTGGAACAGGAGCTGAGCGAACACTCCTCCTACTCCGTAGGAAAGTCCCATTCCATTGGCCACAACTCCAACTATATGGAGCGGATCGAGGCGGTGAACTTCGCCCTCGACAACGACGACGGGGCCCGCACCCACTATTACGACAAAGCTGATTTGATCCTGGTGGGCGTGTCGCGCTGCGGCAAAACGCCCACCTGCCTGTACATGGCCATGCAGTTCGGTATTCGTGCGGCCAACTACCCGCTGACCGAAGACGACATGGAGCACCTGACGCTGCCATCGGCCCTGCGCTCGCACCGGCACAAGCTGTTTGGCCTGACCATCGACCCGGATCGCCTCACCTCCATTCGCAACGAACGCAAGCCCAACAGCCGCTACTCCAGCTACGCCCAGTGCGAATTCGAAGTGCGCGAAGTGGAAAATCTGTTCCGTCGCGAGAACATTGCGCACATCAATTCCACGCATTTTTCGGTGGAAGAGATTTCGGCGAAGATTTTGGTGGAGAAGGGTGTGGAGCGCAGGTTCAAATAATTGTGTTGCCCGGGCTGGCCTCTTCGCAGGCAAGCCAGCTCCCACATTTGACTGCATTCCAGAGTTGGATCTCGGTCAAATGTGGGAGCGGGCTTGCCCGCGAAGAACGATAACGCGGTGAGCCTGCCAATTAGAGGTGAAACCGCCCGCCCCCCTGCCCCAGCGCGGTAGCCAACGCATCAAACCCCGCCCGTAGCAACTGATCATCCCCCGACGTATTGCAGATACTCGCCCGAATAAACTGCGGCACCGCCGTCTGCCCCACGGCAAATGCCTCGGCAGTGGCGATCAGGTAATTATTCTGCTTGAGCTCCGCCTCGATTTCCGACGCCCGCCAAGGCTCTGGCACTTCAATCCAGAAGTGCGGGCTGTTGAGGTGGGTACGGTATTGCAGGCCATTCAACAGATCTTTCACCAATGCCTTGCGCCGGCTGATCTCATTGATCTGTTGGCGCAGCAGGTATTCCGCTGTGCCGTTTTCGATCCACTGGGTGGCCAGTTCGAGGGTCACCGGGGTGGCCATCCAGCACGTCGAGCGCAGCGCTGCCGAGATACGGCTGACCAGTGCCGGCGGCGCATGCACGTACCCCACGCGCAACCCGGCTGACACCGCCTTGCTCAAGCTGCTGATCAGAATCGTACGCTCGGGCGCGAAAAAGCTCAGGGGTGGCGGGCGATCCTCCACCAGCACCCCGTGGGCTTCGTCTTCCAATATCAGCAGGTTGTGCTCACGGCAGACCTTGGCCAGGGCCTCCCGACGCGGGATCGACAGCACTGCCGTGGTCGGGTTCTGGATGGTCGGTGTGCAGTACAGCGCCGACACCCGGTGATTGCGGCAAACCTCATCCAGCGCGCCCGGCAGCACGCCCTCTTCGTCCATCTCCAGGCCGATCAGCCGCACGCCGAGCATACGCGCAGCGGTGATCAACCCGGGGTAAGTCAGTTGTTCGGTGACCACCGTATCGCCCGCCCGCAACAACGCCATCATGGCGCACAACAAACCGTGCTGACCGCCATTGACGCAGATGACCTGCTCGGGAATCGGGTGAAAGTCGCTCTGCACCAGCCACTGCGCGCCCGCCTCACGGTAGCGCGGCAAACCGGCGTCCGGGGTGTAAGCGCTAATGTCCTGGAGGAATTTGGCGTTGGTCGACAGGGTTTGGAAGCTCTGGGCCAGGAACACCGTTTCCTGACCCGGGATATGCATGTTGCGGCTCATGTCGAAGTATTGGCGCGGCTCCTCGCTGAAATTGCGAAAGCCTTCGTCGCGCTGGCGCTCCATCCCACGCTTGCGCACGAATGTGCCGTCACCCACCCGCGCCACCACCAACCCCAGGCGTTCCAGCTCGCCGTAGGCCCGGCTGATGGTGCCGATCGTCACACCCAGATTGTCGGAAAGCACCCGATGGGGCGGCAGTTTTCTTCCCGGTTCAATCAAGCCTTCGAGGATGCCCCGTTCCATGACATCGGACAGGCGCTTGTACTTCACGCCCTGCCCGTTGGACAACCCCTCACGCATAATTGACACCATGTCAATATTTGTTTTGACAGCCATCTTTCGCCCTAATAGTGTGCTTTTACGGGTTCAATCGCCGAATTTTACAACTCATTACAAGCTCAATATAGAGTTCAATTCCGGCTCAGGGAAGCAATAAACGATGCCAATGTCCGCCGTTCTCGAAAACACAACAAAAACAAATTCCCGGAAACAGTGGCTGGCTGGCCTCGTGACCAGTGTAATGTTTCTTATCGTGTGCCTGAGCTGGGGCACCACCTGGCTGGGCATCAAGATCGCCGTCGAAAGCGTGCCACCGCTGACGTCCGCAGGCTTGCGCTTCCTCATCGCCTTCCCGCTGTTTCTGTGTTTTGCCCTGGTGCGTCGCGAGCCGATCCTGTTCCCCCGTGAGAGCCGCTGGTTCTTCGTATTCGTGACCCTGTCCTACTTCAGCGTTCCCTATTACCTGCTCAACTACGGCGAGATGCATGTCTCGTCCGGCCTCACCGCCCTGCTGTTCAGCTGCATGCCGGTGTTCATCCTGATCTTCTCGGCGCTGTTCCTGCGCGAGCGCATCTACTTCTCCCAGGTCGTCGGCATCGGCATCGGTTTCGGCAGCCTCTACATGATCATCAAGAGCCAGGGCCTGCACCTAGACCACGCCGAGTTCTTCGGGGTGCTGGCAATCCTGACCGCCGCGATCATGCATGCCCTGTGCTACGTCATTACCAAGCAGAAAGGCAGCGCCATCAGCGTGATCACCTACAACACCCTGCCCATCGGCATCGCCGGGCTGATGCTGTTCGTGGCTGGCCTGTGGTTCGAAACCCCGGCCTTCGACACCATCACCCTGCGCTCCTGGAGTGCGCTGTTCTACCTGGGGCTGGTGGCGTCGGTCGGCGGGTTTATCGTGTACTTCATGCTGCTCAAGCGCCTGAGCCCGATCATCCTGTCGTTCGTGTTCATCATCTTCCCGGTGTTCGCGGTGATCATCGGCGCCTGGTACGAAGGCGTGGCGATTTCCCGTGACCTGATGCTGTACTCGGCCATCCTGCTGGCCGGTTTTGCGATCACCAAGTTGCCGATTGAAAAGCTCCTGGCCAAGAAACCTTGACCCCCTCACCACCACGCGAGAGAAACATGGACGTCCTCCGCCCAAAAGCCCTTGAACAGATCTACGCCCACGCCAACCGCAGTTACCCCGAGGAATGCTGCGGCTTCATCTTCGCCGACGGCAGCGTGTACCTGGGCAGCAATATCCAGAATGAGCTGCACCGCAAGAACCCCGAGATGTACCCGCGCAGCGCGGCCAACGGCTACACGTTTTCGGTGGCCGACACCCTGCTGATGAACAAGGCGTTTCGCAGCGACAACCCGGTGGTGGTGATCTACCACTCACACCCGGATGTCGGCGCCTATTTCAGCGATGAAGACCAGGACAAGGCCTTATTCATGGGCGAACCGATCTACCCCGTCAGCTACCTGGTGGTGGACGTTCGCCAGGGCCAGGCCCTGGGCTCAAAGCTGTTTGCCTGGGACGGCAGGCATTTCGCCCTCAACCCTTTCAACGACCTGCACACGGAGTTGTCCATGAACGCTGTCTCTTTCCCCGACATTCTGGTTCGCGTGGCCAAGCTGCCGGAATCGACCCTTGAGGGCACCGGATCGACATTGCGCGAAGTCATTGAAAACCTCTGCAACAGTCACCCTCAGTTACGCCCGCACCTGTTCCACGAGAAGAACAACCAGCTCAAGGAACACTTCCTGTTCACCGCCGAGGAAGAACTGATCGGCGCCGACGATGCACTGCCGGAAAAAGCCCGGATCGAAGTGCTGCTCGCCACCTCGGGCGGCATGGACGTTGACGCGTTGAGTAATGAGGAGGTACAGCGCTACGTGCGCCACATCACCCTGCCCGGCGTCGGCCGCGAAGGCCAGTTGAACCTGAAGAAAGCCAAGGTGCTGATCATCGGCACCGGTGGCCTGGGCTCGCCCATCAGCCTGTACCTGGCGGCGGCCGGCGTCGGCACCCTGGGCCTGGTGGACTTCGACGTGGTGGAAAGCAGCAACCTGCAACGCCAGATCGTCCACGGCAACAGCACCCTGGGCCTGCCCAAAGTCGAGTCCGCCAAGGCGCGCCTGCAGGACCTCAACCGCCATATCCAGATCAACGCCCACGACACCGCCTTGAACGCTGACAATGCCCTGGAACTGGTGGGCGCCTACGACCTGGTGATCGACGGCACCGATAACTTCGACACCCGCTACCTCGTCAACGACGCCTGCGTACAGCTCGGCAAACCCTTGGTGTACGGCGCCATCTACCGCTTCGACGGGCAGATCAGCGTGCTCAACTACAAAGGCGGGCCCTGCTATCGCTGCCTGTTTCCTTCGGCCCCTCCCGCCGAACTGGCGCCCAATTGCAGCGCCGGTGGCGTGATCGGCGTGCTGCCCGGCGTGGTCGGGATGATCCAGGCCACCGAGGCCATCAAGTTGCTGATTGGCATTGGCGAGCCGCTGTCCGGTCGCCTGATGCGCTTCGACGCACTGGCGATGAAGTTCAGCGAAATCCGCTTCAAGCGCCGCGCCGACTGCCCCTGCTGTTCAGCGCTGCGCCACAGCGAACCGTTCACGTCGGCGGTTTGCGCCGACGCCGTACCCGTCCAACCGTCCCTGGCCGAAGAGCGCTACATCAAGCCCCGCGTGCTCAAGCAATTGCTCGAGCACCCGCGCAGTGCAGACGTGCTAGTGGATGTGCGCGACGCCAGCGAACTGGAGGTGTGCAAATTGCCAGGGGTGGTGCACATCCCCTTGGCCGAGCTGGATGGGCAACTCGACAGCCTCAGCCGCGACAACACCCATTACCTGATCTGCTACGCCGGGACCCGCGCCGAGCAAGCCGCCAGCACCTTGCTGGCGGCCGGCTTCGCCAACACCAAGGTCTTGCAGGGTGGCATGAAGCACTGGGTACGCGACGTCGAACCCGACATGCCGTTGTACTGACCCGAGGGCTGAGCAATGTTGCATAACTCGATTCTCGACGTGATCGGCCATACGCCGATCGTGCGCCTGGCGCAGTTTTCCGAAGACCTCGGCATCGAGGTCTACGCCAAGCTCGAATCCCTTAACCCGGGCGGCAGCCACAAGGCGCGCATCGCCCTGGGCATGATCCTCGACGCCGAGCGTCGCGGCGTGCTGATCCGTGATTCGGGGCAGACCATCATCGAACCCAGCGGCGGCAACACCGGCATCGGCCTGGTGATGGCCGGCAACGTGCTGGGCTACAAAGTGGTGCTGGTGATTCCCGACAACTACAGCCCCGAAAAACAGAAACTGCTGCGCCTGTACGGGGCCAAGGTGGTGCTGTCGGACAGCCGCCTGGGCAACAATTCCCACGGCGAAAAATGCATGGAGCTGCAGCTGGAAAACCCAAGCTACGTGATGCTCAACCAGCAGCGCAACGGCGCCAACCCCCAGACCCACCGCGACACCACCGCACCGGAGATCCTCCGTGCGTTCGGCGAACAGCGCGTGGACTACTTCGTCAGCGGCATCGGCACCGGGGGTCATATCACCGGCATCGGCGAAACCCTCAAGGCGGCCTGGCCGGCGCTGCGCGTGATGGGCGTGGAGCCGGAGGAATGCGACCTGCTGAAAAACCAGCACGCGCCGCACCATATCCAGGGCCTGTCGATCGGCCTGATCCCGAGCATTCTCAACGTGGATGTGCTCGACGGCATGCTCAAGGTGTCGCGCCAGGCATGCATCGACATGATGAAACGCATCATGCGCACCGACGCCATCAGCCTTGGCCTGTCCTCCGCCGCCAACATGGTAGCTATCGCCCAGTTGGCACCCGAACTGCCGCCCGAAACGGTGGTGCTGACCATGGTCTACGACAATGCCGACAGTTACCTGCCCAGTTTCGAATAACCGGTTTTCCAACCATTCAGAATGCGGGGGTGCCTCCATGGGGGGCTTTATCGACATGCAACAGCTGCACGATGAGCTGCTCACCCACCTCATCAAAACCCTGACGCCGACGCAGATGAAGCAGCTGGAACCACACCTGGCCCCGCTGATCCAGAATGCCGCCCAGGCCGTGGCCGAGGACCTGATCGCCTACGCCTACCGCGACCCGGCGTCACGCGGGCGCGGCGAGTTGATTCTGGAGTCCTACGCCTCGTTCAAGGCCGTGCTGTTCTACCGCCTGGCGCACCTGGTGTGGAACTTCCCCGACCAGACCAACGGCGTGTTTTCGCGCATCGCCCTCAAGCTCAGTAACCAGGGCAAGGTGCTCTCCGGTGCCGAAATCCACCCGGCAGCCCGCATCGGTCGGCGCTTCGTACTGGACCACGGCTACGGCACAGTGATCGGCGAGACCTGCGAGATCGGCAACGACTGCTACATCCTCTGCGGCGTCACCCTCGGCGCGCGCGGCATCGCCAACAACCCGGATGGCAAGCGCCACCCGCGCCTGGGCAACAACGTCGAGGTCGGCTCCGGTGCCCGCGTGCTGGGCTATGTGCTGATTGGCGACAACGTGTTCATCAGCCCGTCCTGCGTGATCACCCAGGACGTGCCGGCGGGCACCAAGGTCAAGGTGGTCAACCAGATCCAGCTGCAAAAAAATGATGAATCGGACCACAGCAACTACCTGGGCGCCTTTGCCCTGGATGAGCGCCTGCACGTGGTGGGCGAGGTCAACGCCAGCCACAAGGTCACCGTGCTGGACGCCGACTTCCACCCCTTGCCGGGGTTGATGCTTGAGCCCACGGTGAAAGAACGCCATCACCTGCAATTTCGCCTGCGCCGCCTTGAGTTCGGCAACCACCTGCCGCGCCTGCCGTTGAACCTTAAAGTCAGCGGGCCGGAATTCGAAATCACCCTGCTCTCCCCCCCTGGCTTGAGCGCAATGGTGCGTCACCTGTTGCAAGCCAGCCCACTGATTGTCGGAGGTTGAACATGTCTGTGCACACCATGGAGACCCTGGCGCTGTTCGACAGCGCGCCTTACCAGAACACCTTCAGCGCCCGAGTGATTGCGGTCGGCGAGCACGGCATTGCCCTTGAGCACACGCTGTTCTACCCCACAGGTGGTGGCCAGCCAGGAGACACTGGCTACTTCACCCTGGCGGATGGCACGCGGGTCGAGGTGGTGGGAACGGTCCGCGACCCGGTGATGCGCTCGATCATCTGGCACCAGGTGGAACATTGCCCTGGGCAATTGACCGTTGGAGCACAGGTGGACGCGGGCCTGGACTGGGAGCGCCGCTACCAGCACATGAAGATGCACACTTGCCTGCACCTGTTGTGCTCACTGATCGATGCGCCGGTGACCGGTTGCAGCATCAGTGCCGACAAAGGCCGCCTGGATTTCGACCTGCCGGAAATGACACTCGACAAAGACAACCTCACCCACGACCTGAATGCGCTGATCCAGCAGGCTCACGCGGTCAACACCCTGTCGATGCCCGCCACGGAATACGCCACCCTGCTGCAGATCACACGCACCCAGGCGGTGGCACCGCCAGTGATCCAGGGTTCGGTACGGGTGATCGAAATTGCCGGGATCGATATCCAACCGTGCGGCGGCACCCACGTGGCCAACACCGAGGAAATCGGCCGGGTGTTCTGCGAAAAGATCGAGAAGAAGAGCAAGCACAATCGCCGGGTGATCCTGCGCTTTGAGTGAGCGACCGAGGCTAGCGTGGGTGTTGCCCCACACTAGCCAGTACCCGAGGTTTACTTTTTATTGCTTGCTGACTTGCTGGGTCAGGTCTTCGAAGCGTTTTTCAAGCGTCGACATTGTCTGCTCGAAGTACTGTTCCATCCGATCGATCTGAGCCTCAAGATTCTGGTTTTCCTGCTTGAGGTAATCAATGCTGGCCGTTGCTGGCGCTGTTGGAGCAGGCGTTTGGGCCGTTTCGTGCTCCGGTGAAGCCGTCTGGCCGGCGTCCGATTGCGCAGGAACCGTTTGGTCTTGAGGCGCACGGTTGTTGAGCAGTTGAGCCAAGTTATCCAAACGTTCCGTGAGGGTTTTCATCGCCGTATTGAAGGCGTCGAGTAACCGCTTGAACTCACTTTGTAGCCTGGTGATATCTGCTGACAGTTGGCCAACCCCTTGAGCGCTCTGAGCATCAGCAACCGGGGCCTGGGTAGCCGGTGTAGCAGCGGCGTCAGACGGCGCGACTTGCCCCTCGGCTTGCCGGTTCTCTGGCTGGGTCTGCGCAGCCACGGGCGCCTGCTCAGGCTTGGGGGCCGAAGTACTGAGCTGCTGAGTCAGGCCTTCTATTTTTGTATTGAGCTCAGTGATCTTCGCCGAGAACTTTGAGATCAAGGCCTTGTACTTGGCGACAAGGTTCTGATTTTTCTGCGTCAATTCTGCCAACTCGCCGTTGGGCTCGGCGCCCTGGGGCTGCCGATTGACGATGCTGTTATGCCTGGAAAACTGGCCACGTTGCTCTGCCCCCACCGGAGGGCGGGGCGGCATGGATTCGGTCGTGGTAGTGGCTGGGCGGGTGCTTGGGTCACTGGAAGAAGCGGATTGCGGTGTTGGCGGCATTTCGTAGCGATATTGGGGCGCATACTGCTGATTATTGACACTGTTCATAAAGCACCTCTCAGTTTCGCGGTTGGCCCGCGTGCAGGGTTTGTCAGACGATTTGGCTAACAAGTCATCCAGCTACCTGATTGGCACGTATAGGAAACCAGTTCCCTGAGGCAGAGAAATCCACGTGGGTATTTGTTTCAGGGTAAAAAAACCGTCGATACCCAAGCCACGTTTCGTACAGGAAACTGACAGGAAATTTATGCGCTTGTAACATTCAGAAACGTACAATCCCGCCTGTGGCCATCCTCCCCTGACGCGCTGCAAACCGACCATGGAAAAGAGCGCCCGCCCATTCCCGGTGGGTCTTTCGAACAGAAGCTAAGCTCACCCCCATCGCACCTCTCTAGAACCTGAACGCTGCAGGAATGACTGCCTATGAACAAAGTGTTCCGCCACTACATCCCGGCGTCCACATTGCGCTTGCTGCCCAACCGTTGGGATTTGGTCGCCCTGCCGCTGGTAATCGGCTTCCTCCTGTTTTTCTCCATCACTGCCCGTGAAACCTGGGCGCCCATCACCACCCTGCAAAGCGAAGTCATTTCCCTCGACCCGGCCAACCTGCCGGAATACGCGATGCGCACCACCCTGCGCATGCTCGCGGCGATGGTCGCAGCGTTGGTGTTCACCTTTTTGTACGGCACCCTGGCCGCCAAAAGCCGGCGCGCCGAGAAACTGCTGGTGCCGGTGCTCGACATCCTGCAATCGGTACCGGTGCTGGGGTACATCTCGTTCACGGTGACGTTTTTCCTGCTGCTGTTTCCCGGGCGCGTGCTGGGGGCCGAGTTCGCGGCGATTTTTGCGATCTTCACCAGCCAGGCCTGGAACATGACGTTCAGCTTCTACCAGTCGCTGCGCATGCTGCCCCATGACCTGGTGGAAGTGTCCACCAACCTGCGGCTCTCCGGCTGGCAGAAGTTCTGGAAGCTCGACGTGCCGTTCGCCATGCCGGGGCTGGTGTGGAACATGATGATGAGCATGTCCGGGGGCTGGTTTTTCGTGGTTGCCTCCGAAGCCATCACCGTGGGCGACAAGACCATTACCCTGCCCGGCGTGGGTTCGTACCTGGCCCTGGCCATTGCCCAAAAAGACCTGCACGCCGTGGGCTACGTGATACTGGCGATGATCGCGGTGATCCTGATCTACGACCAGTTCCTGTTCCGTCCGCTGGTGGCCTGGGCCGACAAGTTCCGCATGGAAACCACCGCGTCCCAAGGCGACGCGCCGCAATCCTGGGTGCTGAACCTGATTCAACGCACACGCATCGTGCAGCGCATCCTGCGCCCCATCACCCGTGCGATCAGCCGTATCGGCAACAAGCGCTTCAGCCTCGCCGGCGGTGCATTCAAGGCATTGCCGGTAGAAACACCCGCCGCGTCAAAAGTGATCGACTGGGTGTGGGGCACGCTGATTGCCCTGATGGCCGCCTATGCGCTGTATCACATCGTGATGTACGTCGGCACCGAAGTGGGCCTGGCCGAAGTGGGCCACGTGCTGGTGCTGGGCCTGATTACCCTGCTGCGGGTGGCCGGGCTGATCCTGATCGCCTCGCTGATCTGGGTGCCCCTGGGCGTGATGATCGGCCTGCGCCCCAAGCTGGCAGAGAAGATTCAGCCACTGGCGCAGTTCCTCGCGGCGTTCCCGGCGAACCTGCTGTTCCCGGTGTTCGTCATCGTGATCCTGCACTACCACCTCAACCCGGATATCTGGCTGAGCCCGCTGATCGTGCTGGGCACCCAGTGGTACATCCTGTTCAACGTGATTGCCGGCGCCACCGCGTTCCCCAACGACTTCAAGGAAGCCGCCGCCAACTTCCGCATTCGCGGCTGGTTGTGGTGGCGCAAGGTGATGCTGCCGGGGATTTTCCCCTACTACGTCACCGGCGCCATCACCGCCTCGGGCGGGGCGTGGAACGCCAGCATCGTGTCCGAGTACGTGTCCTGGGGCCAGGACAATGTGGTCGCCCACGGGCTGGGCGCCTACATCGCACAAACCACGGCGGCCGGCGACTTCCCGAAGATCGCCCTGGGCGTAGTGGTGATGTCGATCTTTGTGGTGGCGTTCAACCGCGCGGTCTGGCGACCGATGTACGCCATTGCTGAAAACAAACTTCGTTTGAACTGACGGGATGCGTCGTGATGACTACCTCTACTGAACACACCGTCGACACCCCGGAAATCTACTCGCTGAAAAACGTGAACCGGGTGTTCGGCAAAGGCAAGGACGAGCTGCAAGTCCTCAGCGGCGTGGACCTGAGCCTGCACGAGGGCGAAATCGTCGGCATGCTGGGCCGTTCCGGCTCCGGCAAGTCGACCTTGCTGCGCATCATCGCCGGCCTGATCCAGCCGTCGTCGGGCGAAGTCCGCTACCAGGGCGCCCCGCTCAACGGCCCGGCCGAAGGCGTGGCCATGGTGTTCCAGACCTTTGCCCTGTTCCCCTGGCTGACCGTGCTGGAAAACGTGGAAGCCGGCCTGCAAGCCTTGCAGGTCGAGCGCAAGGAAACCCGTCGCCGCGCCCTGGCGGCCATCGACCTGATCGGCCTGGACGGCTTCGAAAACGCCTACCCGCGTGAGTTGTCCGGTGGCATGCGCCAGCGCGTGGGCTTTGCCCGGGGCCTGGTGGTCAACCCGACCCTGCTGCTGATGGACGAACCCTTCTCGGCCTTGGACGTGCTCACCGCAGAAACCCTGCGCACCGACCTGCTGGACCTGTGGAGCGGCAAGCAGCTGCCGATCAAGTCGATCCTGATCGTGACCCACAACATCGAAGAAGCGGTGTTGATGTGCGACCGCATCCTGGTGCTGTCCTCCAACCCCGGCCGTGTGGTGGCCGAGATCAAGGTGCCGTTTGCCCACCCGCGCAACCGCCTGGACCCGACCTTCCGGCAGATGGTCGACGACATCTACGCATTGATGACCGACCGCCGCAGCGCCGATGCCAGCGCCGGCAAACCGGAGCTGAAAATGGGCAGCCTGCTGCCGGAAGTGTCCACCAACCTGATGGCCGGCCTGATCGAAACCCTGGCCGCCGAGCCCTACAACGGCCATGCCGGTTTGCCCACAGTGGCGGAACGCCGTCTGTTGGAAGTCGACGACCTGTTCCCGGTGGCGGAGATGCTGGAGCACCTGGGCTTCGCCGAGCTAAAAGGCGCCGACATCACCCTCACCGACGCCGGCAAGCTGTTCGCCGACTACGGCACCCAGGAACGCAAGACCCTGTTCGCCGAGCATTTGATCCAGCACGTGCCGTTGGCCGCGCGTATTCATCAGGTGCTGCTTGAACGCAGCGGGCACCGTGCGCCACGAGTGCGTTTCGAGCAGGAGCTGGAAGACTCGATGACCGAAGCCTTCGTGGAAAAAACCCTGGAAAGCGTGGTGGCCTGGGGGCGGTATGCGGAGATCTTCTCCTATGACGACCATACCGAGACGTTCAGCCTGGAAGATGTTGAAGGCAGTATGTAAAAACCCTCGACCAACACCATCCCAATGTGGGAGCTGGCTTGCCTGCGATAGCAATAGTGAATCCACTACCGCCATCGCAGGCAAGCC
>NZ_JBWKPU010000015.1:0-1741 GCF_059418405.1 Pseudomonas sp. GW821-FHT09A09 | reverse complement strand
CCCCCCCAGATGTTGTACTCAGTCTCGTGGGCTCGGAGAGGTGGATAAGAGACAGGCCAGCTCCCACACAAGCCCCATTTCACAGTGGATCGGCGGTGTTGGTCAGATCACGAACAGGTCCATGAACCGGTTCACCGGCGTGGCTTCAAGCCGCGCCTGATCCTTGCACAACGCAAAAATCTCCCCACTGCGCTGCGCGGTGAACCGCGTGGCCAGGTTGGCCTTGAACTTGTCTTCCAGCAACGGAATACCGTCCACCCGGCGACGGCGATGCCCGATCGGGTACTCCACCGCCACTTGCTCGGTGCTGGACCCGTCCCTAAAAAACACCTGCACCGCGTTGGCAATGGAGCGTTTGTCCGCCTCCAGGTACTCGCGGCTGTAGCGCGGGTCTTCGACGATCACCATCTTGTCGCGCAGTTCATCGATGATCGGGTGCGCCGCGTGGAAGTCATCTTCGTACTGCTCGGCCACCAGGTTGCCGAACGCCAGCGGCACGGCCGTCATGTATTGCAGGCAATGGTCGCGGTCAGCCGCGTTGGCCAACGGGCCTACCTTGGAAATGATGCGGATCGCCGACTCGTGGGTGGTGATCACGATGCGTTCGATTTCAGGCAAACGGTTTTTCACCAACGGGTGCAATGTCACCGCAGCTTCGCAGGCCGTTTGCGCGTGGAACTCGGCCGGGAAGCTGATCTTGAACAGCACGTTTTCCATCACGTAGGTGCCGTAAGGCTGGGGCAGGCTGAACGCACGCTTGTCCTCGGGCTTGAGCGCAAGGTCCTTGTTGGTGTGGCTGAACAGCACGTCGTAGAAGCCCCATTGCGGCGCGCTCAACACACCGGGAATGCCCATCTCGCCGCGCAGGGCGATATCTGCCAGGCGCACGCCACGGCTCGACGCGTCCCCCGCCGCCCAGGATTTGCGTGAGCCAGCGTTCGGTGCGTGGCGGTACGTGCGCAACGCTTGCCCATCGACAAACGCGTGGGACAAGGCCGCCAGCAACTGCTCGCGGTTGGCGCCCATCAACTTGGCGGTGACGGCGGTGGAGGCGACTTTCACCAGCAGCACATGGTCGAGGCCGACGCGGTTAAAGGAATTTTCCAGGGCAATCACACCCTGGATTTCGTGGGCCATGATCATGGCTTCCAGCACCGCGCGCACCGTCAGTGGCGCGTCACCATTGGCCACGCGTTTTTGCGACAGATGATCCGCCACGGCGAGGATGCCGCCGAGGTTGTCCGAAGGGTGACCCCATTCGGCAGCGAGCCAGGTGTCGTTGTAGTCGAGCCAGCGCACGATGCAACCGATGTCCCACGCGGCCTTTACCGGGTCCAGGCGCAACGAAGTGCCGGGTACACGAGCGCCGAACGGCACCACCGTGCCCTCGACGATCGGCCCCAGGTGCTTGGTGCACTCGGGGAAGCGCAGGGCCAGCAGGCCACAACCGAGGGTGTCCATCAGGCAGTTGCGGGCGGTATCCAGTGCCTCACGGGAATCGATCCGGTAGTTGAGGACGTAATCGGCAATGTCCTGCAGGACCTGGTCGTAGTCCGGGCGGTTGTTCTGGTCGACGTTGGCGCTCATGGCAGTACTCCAAGAAAGTTAGGGGTTCTTCCATCCTCAGGGTCAGGGTTGATGTTCCATAGTGGGTCTTATTGCCCACCTTATGTGTAGGAGCCGGCTTGCCGGCGATGAGGCCCTTTAGGCATGCGCCCCCTTCAAGGCCGCCATCGCCGGC
>NZ_JBWKPU010000014.1:62432-182278 GCF_059418405.1 Pseudomonas sp. GW821-FHT09A09 | reverse complement strand
GTGAGAACATCACTGTTTCCACGGTCGCTATCGCCGGCAAGCCGGGCTCCTACAGGGGGGCTTTAGTCGAGCAGCAGGACCTTGGCCAGCACGATTTTCGGGCCTTTCATCTTCTTGATGATGATGCGCAGGCCTTCCACTTCCAGCACTTCTTCCTCTTCCGGCACGCGCTTGAGCGTGTCGTAGATCAGGCCGGCCAGGGTTTCGGCTTCGATGTGGTCCAGGTCCACGCCCAGCAGGCGCTCCACCTTGAACAGCGGCGTGTCACCGCGCACCAGCAACTTGCCCGGCTGGTACGCCAGGATGCCGCGTTCGGCCTTGCGATGTTCGTCCTGGATATCGCCCACCAGCACTTCCAGCACGTCTTCCATGGTGAGGTAGCCGATGATCTTGCCGTCGGCCTCTTCCACCAGGGCGAAGTGAGCGCCGCCTTTGCGGAACTGCTCCAGCAGTTGCGACAGCGGCATATGCCGCGATACGCGCTCCAGCGGGCGGGTCAATTCGGCCAGGTTGAACGACTCAGGGATGTGGTCCAGGGCGGCCAGTTCCAGCAGCAAATCCTTGATGTGCAACAGGCCCACGAACTCGTTGCGGTCGGCGTCGTACACCGGATAGCGGCTGAATTTGTGGCGACGGAACAGCGCGAGGATTTCCTTGAGCGGGGCGTTGAAGTCCAGGGTCACCAGGTCTTCCCGGGAGTTGGCCCAGTCCACCACTTCCAGCTCGCCCATTTCCACGGCCGAGGCCAGCACGCGCATACCTTGGTCGCTCGGGTCCTGGCCACGGCTGGAGTGCAGGATCAGCTTGAGTTCTTCGCGGCTGTAATGGTGTTCATGGTGCGGGCCAGGCTCACCCTGGCCGGCAATGCGCAGGATCGCGTTGGCGCTGGCATTGAGCAGGTAGATCGCCGGGTACATGGCCCAGTAGAACAGGTACAGCGGTACCGCCGTCCACAGCGACAGCAACTCGGGTTTGCGGATGGCCCAGGATTTGGGCGCCAACTCGCCGACCACGATGTGCAGGTAGGAAATCACGAAGAACGCCGCAAAGAACGACACGCCCTTGATCACTTCCGGCGATTGCACACCGACGGCGCCCAGCAGCGGCTCGAGGATGTGCGCGAAGGCCGGCTCACCGACCCAGCCCAGGCCCAGGGAGGCGAGGGTGATACCCAACTGGCAGGCCGACAGGTAAGCGTCGAGCTGGCTGTGCACGGTGCGCAGGATCTGCCCGCGCCAGCCGTTCTTGTGGGCAATGGCCTCGACCCGGGTGGCACGCAGTTTGACCATGGCAAATTCCGCCGCAACGAAGAAACCGTTGAGCAGTACCAGGATCAGTGCAAAAAGAATCATGCCGAAGTCGGCGAAGAGTGTGGCGAGGGTGATACCAGGGGAAGGGTCCATGATGGGGTTTTGCAGGTTCCGTGTGTTCAATAAGGGGTGGCAGGTGGGCCGCAAAGGCGGGCGCAAGTCGGCCAATGTAGCGGCTGACGGGGCGCTTGCCTAGTGCCCGCTGCCGGGTGGGGCCTGCGGAAACGATACAAATCCAATGTGGGAGCTGGCTTGCCTGCGATGGCGGGGTGTCAGTTGGCATATTTGCAGCTGACTCACCGCCATCGCAGGCAAGCCAGCTCCCACACGTGGTTCAGTGTTGTGTTCGGGTTATTCATCATTCCCGACCAGCCGCGAACGGGTCATCTGCACCGGTGGAAAGTGGCAGGTAAAGGTACTGCCATGCCCCAGCACGCTGCTGATTTCCAGGCGGGCACGGTGGCGCAGCAACACGTGCTTGACGATGGCCAGGCCGAGCCCGGTGCCGCCGGTGTTGGAGTTGCGGCTGGAGTCCACACGGTAGAAACGCTCGGTCAGGCGCGGCAGGTGCTTGGCGTCAATACCGATACCCGAATCCTGCACGCTGAGGTGCGCGCCGTGCTCGTCGGCCCACCAGCGGATGCGGATATTGCCCTTGTCCTGGGTGTACTTCACGGCGTTGAACACCAGGTTGGAAAAAGCGCTGCGCAACTCGCCTTCACTGCCTTTGAGCAGCACGGCCGGGTCGGCCTCCAGGGTGATCTGCTGCCCGCGCTGGCCGGAAAGGGCCTGGGCGTCGTTCTTGATGGTCTGCAACAGGCTTTGCACGGCCACGGGGTGGTTGTCCGACGGGTAATCGGTGGCCTCCAGCTTGGCCAGCAACAGCAGGTCGTTGAGCAGGGTCTGCATGCGTGAACCTTGCTGCTGCATTTGCTGCAGGGCACGGCTCCAGCGCGGGTTGATCTCGTCGACATTGTCCAGCAGCGTTTCCAGGTAACCGCAGATCACCGTCAAGGGCGTGCGCAATTCGTGGGAAACGTTGGCGACGAAGTCTTTGCGCATCTGCTCAAGCTGGTGGATGCGGGTGACATCGCGCACCAGCATCAAGTGTTCATTGTTGCCGTAGCGCGTCAGGTACAGCTGGATGCGCACGCGGTCGTTGGTGGGCGAGGGGATTTCCAGGGCTTCTTCGTAGTTCTCCTGTTCGAAGTACTCCTTGAAGCGCGGGTGGCGCACCAGGTTGGTCACCGGTTGGCCGCTGTCCTGGGGTGTCTTGAGGCCCAGCAAGGTCTCGGCGGCGCGGTTCCACCATTCCAGGTTGCCGTCGCTGTCGAGCATGATCACCGCGTCTTTGAGCGCGGCAGTGGACTCTTGCACGCGGTCGATCACCGCTTGCAGGCGCCCGCGGACCCGTTGGTCGCGGCGTTGCAGGTGGTAGATGCTGTCGAACACCTCGCCCCACAGGCCGTAGCCGTCGGGTGGTGCTTCATCGGGTTTGTGCTGGCGCAGCCATTCATGCAGGCGCAACAGTTGCTTGAGGGTCCAGCCCAGGTACAGGCCGATACCGACGGCCAGGCTCCAGCCGTAATAACCGCTGACCAGGCCCACCAACAGGCAGCCGGTGATCAACAGAAGCATGTGGCGGATCAGGGTGCCATGCCAGTTCTGGTTCACTTAAACATGCGTCCTTGTCAGCTGTTAAGGAAGGAAAGGGGCTGGCTCAGCCTTTGGTAGAAAAGCGATAGCCAGTGCCGCGCACGGTTTGTACCAGATTCTCGTAGGCATCGCCCAAGGCTTTGCGCAGGCGACGGATGTGCACGTCCACGGTGCGTTCTTCCACGTACACGTTGCCGCCCCAGACCTGGTCCAGCAGTTGGCCACGGGTGTAGGCGCGTTCCTGGTGGGTCATGAAAAATTGCAGCAGGCGGTATTCGGTCGGGCCCATCTCGGCCGGCTTGCCGTCGATGGTCACGCGGTGGCTGATCGGGTCCAGGATCAGGCCGTCGACTTCGATCGGTGCTTCACCGTCGGTCGGGCCAGCGCGGCGCAATACGGCCTTCAGACGCGCGACCAGCTCACGTGGGGAAAAAGGTTTGGTGATGTAGTCATCGGCGCCCACTTCCAGGCCCTGGATCTTGTTGTCCTCTTCGCCCTTGGCGGTGAGCATGATGATCGGGATGTCCCCGGTCAGCTCGTCACGCTTGAGGCGACGGGCCAGCTCGATGCCGGAGGTGCCGGGCAGCATCCAGTCCAGCAGGATCAGGTCCGGCTTGCGGTCGACGATAATGGCATGGGCCTGCTGGGAGTTCTCCGCCTCCAGGCAGTCATAGCCGGCCATTTCCAACGCAACGGCGATCATCTCGCGAATGGGCGCTTCGTCGTCAACGATCAGAATGCTCCTGCCAACCATGCCTAAATCCTCTTGTCATTTAACTGTCTTGCGCCGCATTAGATAACGGAATTATTGCAGTCGTGTGACAGTAATTTAGTCGCTTGGGCAATTCGCGCCTCTCTGGACTACGCTTTGGGTCCGAATCCTTACAACCACAAAAGGAAGGTTCCGATGGCTATCAACAGTGTTTCCTGGAAAGCCCTGCTGGTCACGGCGGCGTTGACGCTGCCGACGCTGGCCTTCGCGGCGGACCCCGCGATGACGAAAGACGGGATGCTGGTGGATCACAAGGGCATGACGCTCTATACCTTCGCCAAGGATGCTGACGGCAAGTCGGTGTGCAACGACAAGTGCGCGACCAACTGGCCACCGTTGACGGCCGCCTCGACTGACAAGTCTTCAGGCAAATGGACGGTGATCACCCGCGATGATCAGAAAAGCCAATGGGCCTATGATGGCAAGCCGCTCTACACCTTCGTGATGGACAAGAAGGCCGGGGACATGACCGGTGACGGCAAAATGGACGGCGCCTGGAAAGTCGCCAAACCTTGATACACCGCTATCGCCGGCAAGCCGGCTCCTACAGCGGAATGCATTCCAAATGTGGGAGCGGGCTTGCCCGCGAAGGCGCCAGCCCAGCCGCTACGAAACTTCAGCGAAACGCGTAGTCCGCCACAATCCCGACAAAGATCGCCAACCCAGCCCAATGGTTATGCAGGAACGCCTTGAAGCACTTCAAGCGGTCCTTGTCCCGGGTGTACCAGAACTCCCAGGTAAAACAGCCCGCTGCGGCCAACAGTCCCAAATGGAACCAGCCTCCCAGTTCGAACCGTGCCCCCGCCAGTAACAGGCACACCAGAGAAAGGCCTTGCAGGGTGAGGATGATCACGCGGTCGGCATCGCCGAACAGAATGGCGGTGGATTTCACACCGATCTTCAAGTCGTCGTCACGGTCAGTCATCGCGTAATAGGTGTCGTAGCCCACCGTCCACAGCAGGTTGGCAATATAGAGAAGCCACGCCGTGGCCGGCAGGTGGCCGGTTTCTGCGGTGAACGCCATCGGCATGCCCCAGGAAAACGCTGCCCCCAGCACCACTTGCGGGTAATAGGTGTAGCGCTTCATGAACGGGTAGCTCGCCGCCAGGGCCAGGCCGCCCAGGGACAGCAGGATGGTGGTGGCGTTGGTCAGCAATACCAGCAGGAAACTGATGCCCATCAGCACTGCAAAAAACACCAGCGCCTCTTTTGAGCTGATCTTGCCGCTGACCAGCGGGCGTTGCTCGGTGCGCTTTACATGGCCATCGACCTTGCGGTCGGCCCAGTCATTGATCACGCAACCACCGGCGCGGGTCAGCACCACGCCCAGTACGAAAATCACGATGTTGATCAGGGAAGGCGAGCCCTTGCCGGCAATCCACAGTGCCCACAATGTCGGCCACAGCAGCAGGTAGATGCCGATCGGCTTGTCCATGCGGGTCAGCTGAATGAAGTCCCAGGCCCTGGGGTTCAGGTGGTTCAAGGACTTGAGCACACGTTGATACATCAGCAGTTCTCCGGGTGGTCGTGCAGCGCGTGCCAGAAACTCGGCAAGAAGATTTCCGCCACCAGCACACTCAGCGCCCCACGGTCGAAGCGCGAACGGCGCCCCCACAACCCCTCAGCCTTGTCCGCCGCAGGCAGCCAGTCCCTTGGGTAATGGCACACTTCAATGGCTTGGCGGGTGAACGCCTGATCGCAAAACAGCAGCTCGCCCAGGGAGCGGCTGCCCAGTTCATCCATGTGCAGGCCGTCACCTTGCAAGGCACCGCGCGACGCCACGCTGCGGGCGAACACCCACGGCTGGCCGTGCCCACGCAGGTACACCTCGCGCACCCAGCCGACAGTGGCTGCTGGCAGGCCCAGGGCCGCGCACTCGTCATCGCGCAGCGGCTGCCAGCCTTCGAACAGCGGCGTCACGCTGAAACCGTCGTTGGACAGCCACGTCAGCCGTCGCGTCAGCGAGTCTTCGTTGAACAGCCAATTGAGGGTCAGGGGCGTGGGCAAGGGGCTCAGAAGGCTCTGGGTCAGCCATTGGCAAGCATCGGGACGGGCGATTGAGTGCGGCACGGTGAGTCAGTATTGGCAGCAAAAGAGGCGGCGAGCTTACCATGGCGGCTTGATCTTTTGCCGGGCTGAACCGGCTCCATGCGTCGATCATGCTTGCATCTGCCGGCCCCGATCAGTACAAAACGCCCTGAGCCGCACGGCAACGTTGGTCTATCGACCGTCGGCCAAGATGCCTGGACCCTGAGGAAGCAAGTAAATGAAGAAGTGGCAATGTGTAGTCTGCGGCCTGATCTATGACGAGAAAGACGGTTGGCCAGATGACGGAATCCCGCCTGGCACCCGTTGGGAAGACGTCCCGGAAGACTGGCTGTGCCCGGACTGCGGCGTGGGCAAGATGGATTTCGAAATGATCGAAATCGGCTGATCTGAATTTTTAAGAACCGTACTACAAGGAGAAAGGAATGAACGCACCTGTCGTGATCATCGGCACAGGATTGGCCGGTTACAACGTGGCCCGGGAGTTTCGCAAGCTCGACAGCGAGACCCCATTGCTGCTGATCACCGCGGATGACGGGCGCTCCTACTCCAAGCCCATGCTCTCCACCGGCTTTGGCAAGAACAAGGAAGCCGATGGCCTGAGTATGGCTGAACCCGGCGCGATGGCCGAGCAACTCAAGGCCGAAGTGCGCACCCACACCCGTGTCAGCGGCATCGACCCTGGCCACAAGCGCTTGTGGATCGGTGAGGAAGCGGTGGCTTACCGCGACCTGATCCTGGCCTGGGGCGCCGAAACCGTGCGTGTACCGGTGGAAGGTGATGCAGCTGAGCTGATTTTCCCCATCAATGACCTCGAAGACTATGCGCGTTTTCGCGCGGCGGCTGCGGGCAAACGCCGCGTGTTGCTGCTCGGCGCCGGCCTGATCGGCTGCGAGTTTGCCAATGACCTGATCCTCGGCGGCTACGAAATCGATCTGGTGGCGCCCTGCGAGCAAGTCATGCCGACCCTGCTGCACCCGGCGGCCGCCGCTGCCGTGCAGGCCGGGCTCGAAGGCCTCGGCGCGCGCTTCCACCTCGGGCCTGTGCTCAACCGCTTGCAGCGCACGGCGGACGGCCTGGAAGCGCACCTGTCCGACGGTGAAGTGGTGCATTGCGACCTGGTCGTCTCGGCCATCGGCCTGCGCCCACGGGTCGACTTGGCGGCCGCCGCCGGCCTGCAGACCAATCGTGGGATCACGGTAGACCGTCATCTCAAGACCTCCCACGCCAATATCTACGCCCTGGGCGACTGCGCCGAGGTCGACGGCCTGAACCTGCTGTACGTGATGCCGCTGATGAGCTGCGCCCGTGCGCTGGCCCAGACCCTGGCCGGCAACGCCACGGCCGTCAGCTACGGGCCGATGCCGGTGACCGTGAAGACACCGGTGTGCCCGCTGGTGGTTTCGCCACCACCACGGGGTACCGAAGGTGTGTGGAGCGTTGAAGGCCAGGGCGCCGACATCAAGGCCCTGTGCCGCGACGCAGGCGGGCGCCTGTTGGGTTACGCGCTGACCGGCACCGCCGTCATGGAAAAACTGGCCCTGAACAAAGAACTTCCGCCGTTGCTGGCGTAAATACCTGTCGTTCTGTCGGAATCAGCACGGTCTTACCCCTAGAAAGGTCGCCGCGAGACTGGCGGAGCGTGCGAGGGCATGCCATCCTCACTCCCGTCTGCCGCAGAGTAGAGCCTGCGGCGCCTTGGGCGCTGCTCCAGCAGAGAGCAGCACGGACATAACAACAAAAAACCGTCAAAGAGGCTTCACTTATGCGTAAACCAGAACTCGCAGCCGCCATCGCTGAAAAAGCGGATCTCACCAAAGAACAGGCCAACCGCGTACTCAACGCCGTTCTCGAAGAAATCACCGGCGCCCTGCATCGCAAGGACAGCGTCACCCTGGTTGGCTTCGGCACCTTCCTGCAACGCCACCGTGGCGCCCGCACCGGCAAAAACCCGCAAACCGGTGAGCCTGTGAAGATCAAGGCCAGCAACACCGTTGCGTTCAAGCCGGGCAAGTCGCTCAAAGACAGCGTTAACCCGTAACAGCGACACCGTCTCGAAGGGAGGCGGGGCGGTAAAAAGAATGGGCACGCCGACTGGGTCGGGTGCCCATTTTTTGTAGGCTGGAGAATGTCAGGCCAGTAGTAACCTCCCGGTTACAACTCCCCCCAAGGATCAAATTTATAAGTGGCATCCAACGGTGTGAACGCTAGCCCTAAGAGCGCCTTGGATTCGAACATCGCCTTGAACTCAGCCGAACAGACCGTTTCGTTAATATCCGTGCATAGAAACAGGTGTTGATGAATGCCTGGTTTTATCTTGAATGATTCGATGGACTCAAAAACGATAGCGGGTACATCACTTTCTTCTGGTGTCTTGAGTTTGCCGGTGTATTTGTCGCGGTCGATGGTGAATACCGAATGCTCAAGATCAAGCAGGCTGAGTCGGGCGGTCGGAACGAAAAGGTTGTAGCGTTTTTCAGGTGTTTTTTTTCCTTTTAACTCTATCTCTACCTGACGCGTGATATGAGGAATTTCGAGCGTTGCGCAGATGTTCAAGACGGCATCTGTCGCCAGTAACTCCTCAATCATGAGGTCCGCTTTCAACTCCTTGATCTTGGCTTTGACTTTATAAGCGCTAGCAAACTGACTCTCATCCGGTGTTTCTGAAGGGTAATGAAACTCCGGGACGCCAGGAGTCCAGTCCGACTCAAAGAAGCTGGGCGCATCCGCCCCGTTGGTGTGGTAGTTCACGATGAAAAAATCAGCGCTGGCGCCGGTCATAAAAGTCGTCCTGTAACTGCATCAGCTTTGAAGAGGCCATTCTGCAGCCCGCCGCTCGCCCATTTTTGGATGTTCGAGACTTCCAGTGCGAGGTCCATATCAGATAACCCGACTTGTTGTTTGTTCAAGCCCCTGTCCCTGACAGCATCGGTGTACTTGTTATGGTTCGACCAATGTCCAGGAAGCTGCGTTTTGGCGGCAAGGTCTTTTGATCCTGGCAGGAAAGCACCGTTGGAGGCGCCATCCGGGTCCCAACCTATCTTTTTCAGCCTGGAGAACATTTTGCCGAACTCTTTGTGTTTGATCAGCTCCTCGGGTATCAGGTGATGGTTGGCCATACCGTCACCTTTGCGAGCCCCCATGTTCTTGCCTAGCTTCGTCGAGCACCAGCCCAGTGGGTCACTCCAGCCCAGAGGGTTGGTGGCGTACTGATAGAGGTTAATGCCGCCCAGCAATCCAACCGGGTCTTCTGTAGTGAATCTGCCGATATCGGGGTCATAAAGATAAAGGGGTCAGATTTATTTATAGTCCCTGTCTGGAGTAAATAGACCCGTCCCCTTTATCGCCATCGCCTTTATCGTTGAGTAAGCGGTCTATTTTTATTTGGAGTCAAACAATTCTTGCGTATGCCGGACTGCCTTGTTTACGCGCTCTGAAGCGGTAGCGCTATCAATGCGTAAGTCGTCGGGTGTGTGCCCATAGTCCATGACCTCGTCCTCTGTTAGCGCTCCACGCAGATGGGCAATTACTCTGAAAATTATGTGATGCATACGCCAGCAAATTGAGGGTTCAATATTTACCAACTGTTCCTCAGATGCGGGCTTGCTTACGCCGCCGGTCCAGATTTCTGACTCAAACGCGAATTGAATTCTGTCATAACCAGAGGTGGATTTTGTGTAGTCGGGGTCACTGAAAAGAATCTTCCAGCGAGGGAGATCTGAAAAACGCATGCTGCAGAAAATCGGTCGAAACAAACGTTTTGAGGTGTCCACCTCGCTGATCGAGGTTGGGATTTGTGTATAGAATTTCTCAAAAACCTCAATCAGATGTCCCAGCGCAGGAGGAATCATCTCGATATAGCGTGCAATCACAAAGCCAGGCTCATCTGAAGCGTTGAGGGCTGGGATGTAGAAAAGATCACCCGGCTTGGGTGCCTTGAGGGTTTTCATACAGCAGCCTCTTTTAGGTACAAGATTTGATTTTGCTCGGCTTGATGCCCAGCGCTTTGGCCGCAGCCCTGTAGTTTTTATAGTGACTTTTGCCCCGTGCATCAGTGCGGCTTTTATTGATGGGTTCGATGACGTTGCCGGGGAATTTGCCTTTTGTTTTGTATTTCTCTCGGTAGGCCTGTTCGTAACCTTTGGCTTGAGAGTAAGTCATCTTGCCATCCTGACCTTTCAACACACGCAGCTCTCCTTTTCCAAGCCGCGTGGACCTGTCGTGCTGACTTTCACGCGCCGCAGGATCCTGCTCGGTGTGACCGATGTAGTAAGGCGTTTTAGCACCGGGGGCGTAGAGCCCGTAAACATAGAAACCAGGTTTGTTTAGGGGCGTTGGGGTCCAGCCTAGTGGATCCAGCCAGGTAATAGGGTTTGCACCGTACGAGTAGAGGTTCAGGCCACCCAGCAACCCAATCGGATCCGGCGTCGTAAACCGCCCCACATCCGGATCATAAAACCTGAACGTATTGAAATGCAGCCCCGTCTCCCGATCCAGATACTGCCCCTGGAACCGCAGATTCTGCTCTTCAATGTAATAAGGCTCGCGCACCTCCTCCAGCGTGTTGCCCCACACCCGGTAAGTCGCCTGCCAGACGCTGTGCCCATCGGCCTCGGTCAGTTGTTCCGGCAACCCATTTAGATCGTTGTGGTAGTAACGAATCTTCTGCAACGGGCCCATGCCATCGACGCGGGCCAGCAGTTCATAGCCGTCATCGTCGTAAACAAAGAGGCTGGTCTGGCTGTGTTTATGCTCCTGCAACAACCGCAGTCCATCCCACACAAACTGCGTTCCTCCCAGCGGATACCCGTCACTGCCATGCTGGGTTTTTTCGATGCGTCGGCCCAGCGGGTCGTAGGCCATTCGCACGACGCTGCCGTCATCGTTACGCACTTCAATCAAGCGGCTTTCAGCATCGTAGGCAAACCGCTGCACGCCCCGTTTGGCGCTGCGTTTTTCGATCATCCGCCCAAACGCATCGTAGCAATAACGCTTGTCCTGATAGGTCAGCAACTTGTTATGCACCACCAACCCGGCACCCGCCTGCGGGCCGTCCAGCAGGTTGGCGGCGGCGTCGTAGGCGAAGGTTTCGCGCTGGCCGTGCAGGCTGTCCTGGCTGGCGATGATGCGGCCGGTGGCGTCGTAGTGCAGCAGTTGGCGGTGCTGTGCGGCGGGTTGTTGGTCGAGTTTGCCGATCAGGTTGTCGGCGGGATCGTATTCGAACTGCTTTTGCGCAGCCGCCGGCATCAACGATGGCTGACTTGCCAAGCGGCGTTGGCGCGAACGCAGGCGGCCACTACGGTCGTATTCGCTGCGGGTGGTGAGTTGGCCCTGGGTGCGCAGTACTTCGCGGTGCAGGCGGTCACGCTCAAAGTCGCTGACGACCTGGCCGTCGAGGTTGATCTGGTGCAGATGGCCGCTGCCGTAATACAGGCGATTGAGCCAGCGGCCGTCCGGCAGTTGGGTCTGGATCAGGTTGCCGAGTTCGTCGTAGTGGTGTTGCAGGTTGCCCGCCGAACTCTGCTCGCAAAGCAGTTGGCCGAGGGCATCGTAGGCAAAGCCCAGGGTTTGGACGTTGCCCTGCGAATCGGTGAAGGTGACAGCCGTGAGCTGGTCCACTGCGTCGTAGCTGTAGTCGGTGCGGCCATCGTCGGTGGTCTTGGCAATCAGCCGGCCCACTGCATCGCGTTCCAATCGATGGACGATAGGCGCGGGCGGCGTTTCGGGCACCAGGGCCAGACCGTTTCCGTAAGGCGCCGGCACGGCAGTCACCGCCGTGACGTTATCCAGCGGGTCATAGCTGTAGTGCTTGACGCTGCCGTCGAGGTCCTGCTGTTCAACCAGACGGTCGCCAGCATCCCAGGCAAAACGATAACGCTCGTCGTTTTCGTTGATCAGCGCTTGCAGCCGTCCATAGCTGTCATAGCCGAACTGCACCTGCCGGCCATGGGCGTCGATGCGCTGGCTGACTAGGCCACGGCGATTATGTTGATAGAGCGTCGTATGCCCGGCCGGGTCGGTGTAGCCCACCAATTGGCCGCTGACCGCGCGCTGGTACTGCTCGGTACGGCCGTCCGGCAATTGGGTGGTGAGCAGACGGCCCTGGGCGTCATAGCTGAATTGGGTACGCTCACCCAGGGCATCGGTAATGACCTGCAGATAGCCGCGCTCGTCGTAGCTGAATCGCGTCGGGTAACCTGAGCAGTCGATGTGCTCGACCAGTTGTCCGAACGGGTTCCAGCGCAGCTTTTTGCTTTTGCCAGTGGCGTCAATAATTTCCACGGGCTGGCCGTGGGCGTCATAACGATAGCGCGTGACGTAGCCCAGTGGATCGGTTTCGGCGATGCAGTTGCCGCGTGAGTCATAGCGATATTGACAGCTGCTTTCGGCGGCGTCGGTTTCCACCAGGGGCAAGGCCCAATGTTCCAACCACAGCGTCGAATCGCTGCGACCCAGCGGGTCGGTTTCGCCGATCAGGTTGCCGGCCTCGTCGTAGCTGTATTCAAAGCGCCCGCCCAGCGGGTCGGTGGCGCTGAGCAACTGGCGCTCGTCGTTCCATTCGAACAGCCAGGTGTGGTCAAGGTTATCGCTGTAACGAATGATCTGGTGTTGGGTGTTCCAATGCCGGGTACTGACGCGTTGCAAGCCGTCGGTAATACGGGTGATACCGACCTGCAAGTCATAGTCGAACTGGTAAGCGTCGCCCTCATCGGTCCAGTGCCGTACCACGCGCCATTCCAAACCTTCAACCAAAGACCATTCGTAGAAGCAACGAAGCCCGGTCGGCAGTTGATGCTCCACCATCCTGCGACCGCTGTCGTAGGCAAAACGACGCTGAACCTGGCCCGTCGCATCGCGCACTTCAGCCAGGTTGCCCTGCGCGTCGAAGCCATAGCTGACCAGCACTTCTCGGCGCTGATCAGGGTACAGACGTTCGATGCGCGCCAACTGGCCCTGATCACGGATCAACTCAACCTGCACCAGGTCGAATGTGTCGCGTAGCCGCACCATGTGCCCGGCTTCGTCATAATCGATATAGATGCGGTTGTCGTTTCGGTCGCCCAATTGAGTAAGGCGCAGCAGCGACGGGTTGGCGGAGGGTTCAAGCAAGCGATACAGGCCGTCATCGCTCTCGATTAGCAACTGCCCATTGAGGTGACGCCGCACCGCGAGCCCTTCACCGGCGCTGAATACCGCGCCGCCCAAGGGAATCGAGCCCATGTCGATAGGCCGACCTTGCTCATCGGTATAAATCAGCGTTTCACCGCCCTCTGAATGGGGCAGGATCTCGACGCACACTTCATATGGGACGCTCCAGCCTGCGCCCAACATTCCGCGCGGGCGCTCATCGCGGCTGTTGTAGAAGCGCTGCCAGTCGATCGGCAGGATGCCGGGCAGCACAAAATCCAGTTCCTCGGCATTGCCCAGCACCTTCGCGCCCGTGGCCGCATGCACCGGATTCGATGAACCCATCGCTGCGTTCGCCACGGCCCCCATCGCGCTGCTGACCGCCATCGACGTGGCCCCGCCGATCAACATGCACGGCAACTTGCTGAAGAACTTGCCCTTGCCACCCTTGAGCATCAACAGCGCCGTGACCGCCAGGCCGACGCCCGGGGTCTTGCCACTGCGGATCTCACGCACCACCACCGAACCGCCACCGATGGTCACGTTGGAAGAAACCAGCCCGGACGACACCACCGTCGCATCGCACGTGCTGCGGTCGCCGCTGCGCACGGCGGGCTGGCCGTTGACCGTGACCTTGTCCGAGCCCTCGGCCAGAAACTGCGGCGGCATCGGCGGGTGCTTCATGCACGTGACCAGGTCCAGCGGCTTGGGCACTGCACCTGGCGCAGGCGTCGCGACGGTAGGGCGCCACATCTGCGAGAAGAAGCTCTCGGCCATGTCCAGGTAGCTGGGTTCTGGCGCGGGTGCTTCCAGCTCGGTGCCCGCTGGCGCGACATGGGAGCTGATCGCACCGGCTGCGCGGGCCGCGGGAAGGTTGTTGGTGAGGGTGTCGGTGGAACCGGTGAGAATGTTCGCCTGCACCGTGGGCGGGAATAGCGCGTTGCTGAAGCTATCGCATAAATTCGTCAGGCCTTTGTCCGCCCCTGTCTTGCTCATGGCCAGGCCGACGATCGTGCCCACCACGGCCCCCAGCAGGAAGCAGCCGAGCCCGCCGGTGGCCACGGTAATCCCGGTGGCCGCGACCACGGCAGCCGTGGCCACGGCCGTGATCGCGATGTTGGCCGCGACCTCCAGCACACCGCCGAGAATGTCGGCCATCATCGAGGTGTGGGAGAGCGCATCGCCCATACGGGCTGCCCATAACGCGTCAGACATGCAGGCAGCTCATCAGGAAACAGCGTCGAACGACAGCGAGTTTTTGATCAACGCCCAGTGCGCCGCCTCGGCATCCCCAAGCTTGTCGGCCTTCACGTAACTCAAGGCGAGCATCTTGCGCGTACCCGGTAGCACCAGTGCCAGTTGATACTGGAACACCTTGTCATTGCCCTTGTTGAATTGGCTGCGCAGCTCAATGCCTTCCACCTCTTGGGCCGCGCCCAAACGCACGTCGACACCGGGTTGATAGCGTAAATCCTGCACCTGTTTTTCCAGGCGCTGGAGTTGGTCATTGAAGTTGCTGTGCAGGGTTTCACCCTCGGCGAGCAGGCTGCGGCTGACGATCAGTGAAGTCCCCAGTTCAGGGAACTTGAGGATATTGATCGAGGCGTCCTGCAGCTCACTGGCCGGCAGTTGAAACTGGAATTCGTTGATGCGGTACGTCATGGCAAACAGGTCTCGTCAGGAGCTTTTAGGCGCGGGGAACGCGGCTTTGATATTGGCGTCGATGGCGCCTTTCTGGCCCTGGCCATCGGGCGTGGCACCGGGGCCGCCGCCGTTGTTCAGGTGCAGTACGCCACCCGTGTTGAACTCGGCATCGCCGCTGGCATAGAAGCTGATCTGCACGCCGGTGAGGTTGATCTGCCCGCTGGCGTTCAACTCCAGAATGCTTTCGCCGCAGACCAGGCGCAGATTTTCGCCGACTTCGATGACATAGCTCTGGCTGATGCTGTCGGTCTTCCTCTGGCCCACCGAGAGGATGTCTTCCTGCTTGACGATGCGCAGGCGGTTGTTGCCGATGGTCACCGTCTCGTTGTGGCCGATGCTCTTGTTGCGGTCATGCCCCACCGAATGGCTCTCATCCACCTCCACCACAATGTCCTGATTCCGCTCGGCGTGGATATACAGCTGCTCCAGGCCCTTCTTGTCCTCCATGCGGATTTCATTGAAGTTGGCTGGCGTGCCGCCTTTGCTCGAACGGCTTTTCATGCCGCTCTGGGTCGCGTTTTCCGGCAGGTCGTAGGGCACGGTCTGTTCGGCGTTGTAGACGCGGCCGGTGATGATCGGCCGGTCGGGGTCACCCTCAAGGAAGCTAACAATCACTTCCTGGCCGATCCGTGGGATCTGCATCGAGCCCCAGTTCTTGCCGGCCCAGGACTGCGACACACGAATCCAGCACGAGCTGTTTTCGTTGGATTGGTCATGGCGGTCCCAATAGAAATGCACCTTCACGCGGCCGTACTGGTCGGTCCAGATTTCCTCGCCCTTGGGGCCCACCACCAAGGCGGTTTGCGGGCCCTTGACGACAGGCCGATGCGTGTTGGCCAGCGGGCGGAAGCTCTGTTGGGCGTCGATACAGGTGAGGCTGCTTTCAAACTGTGCCGAACCCGAGCCGCCGCCGCTTTCCAGGCTTTCCTGCACGATGTAGTAGCGGCAGCCGACGATCAGATATTCACGGTTCTGGTCCTGGCGACTGAATCCGGTCAGGCTGAACAAATGCCCCGAGCCCAGGCCGCGAGCATTACCGCTGAACTCGATCTGCTCATGCAGGGTTTGCAGGGCTTCGATGCGGGTGCGCGCGTAGTGTTCGCCGTCTTCGCTCTGCACGTAGGTGCCGGGGTAGTCGTACAGCGGATAATCGCCCGCGGTGTGCGGGCGCGGCATGGCCGAGCGCACGTCGATGCTGGCGCTGGGGCGTTGGAAATCGTAGTCGTTGAGCTCCAGCGAACCCGGCTGCACTTCGTGCGCCAGGTGCCAGTTGTGCATATGGTCGCGTTCGCGCTGCTGCTCGTCCTTGGGGTAGTACGGGATCGACGCGTAGCCCGGCACCGTGGTGTGGGCCCCGTAGGCATCGGCCAGCACCAGCACATGGCGGTCCTGCTCATGGCGGAAGAAGTAGTAGATCCCTTCCTGTTCCATCAGGCGGCTGACGAAATCGAAGCTGGTCTCGCGGTACTGCACGCAGTATTCCCACTCGCGGTACGGCCGGCTCAGGGCGTCCTCAAAGTCGGAAAACCCCAGGTCGCGGAACACCTGCTTGATGATCTGCGGGATGCTCAGGTTCTGGAAGATCCGGCAATCGGAGGTACGGCTCAACAGCCACAGCCACGGGCGTAGCGTCACCTGGTAGCTGGCGAACTGGCCCTGGTCGATGTTCTGGCTGCAGCGCGCGACGATGCCGTGGAAGTGCCGCTCACCGCCATCCGCCAATTGCAGGCCCACGCTCATGGGTTTGCCGAGCAATTGGTTAAGGTCGATGTTGGCGTCCAGGGACGTCAGTTGCAGCTCATAGTTGAACAGCCTGCCCAGCTCTTCACCGCCGCCCATTTCATTGAGCAGCAGCACATCCGGCCCGAGGGGGCTGGTGACTTTGGCCAGGCGTGAGGCTTGGTTGAATAGCATCGGTTAACCCGTAAATGTCGATGTACCTGACGAAACCGAACCCCTGTAGGCGCTGGCTTGTGTGGGAGCGGGGCTTGCCCGCGATGCATGCACCTCGGTGTGTCAGTCACACCTTGGTGATGCTATCGCGGGCAAGCCAGCTCCCACACAAGCCGGCTCCTACAGTTTTAATGGTGTTGCGTCAGTTGGCGTCGCTGAAGTCGTAGTGCAATTCATTATCCCGGCTGCTGATCCGCACCCCCGCCAACGCCTTGCTTTCCAGCATGCGCGTGAGGAACTCACGGCTCATATCCGGCAGCAGGCTGTTGGTGAGGATGGTGTCGATCATGCGCCCACCGCTTTCGGTTTCGGTGCACCGCGAGACGATCAGGTCGACCACCGCGTCGTCGTAATCGAAGGCCACCTTGTGCGTACTCTCCACGCGCTTCTTGATGCGGTTGAGCTGCAGGCGGGTGATCGCCTTGAGCATCTCGTCGCTGAGCGGGTAGTACGGAATGGTCACCAGGCGGCCGAGCAAGGCCGGCGGGAAGATTTCCAGCAGCGGCTGGCGCAGCGCCTTGGCGATCTCTTCCGGCTCCGGCACGTTCGCCGGGTCTTTGCACACGTGGGAAATCAGTTCGGTACCGGCGTTGGTGGTCAGCAGGATCAGGGTGTTCTTGAAGTCGATCACCCGGCCCTCGCCGTCTTCCATCACGCCCTTGTCGAACACCTGGAAGAAGATCTCATGCACGTCCGGGTGGGCTTTTTCCACCTCGTCCAGCAGCACCACGCTGTAGGGTTTACGGCGCACGGCTTCGGTCAGCACGCCGCCTTCACCATAGCCGATGTAACCCGGTGGCGCGCCCTTGAGGGTCGACACCGTGTGAGCTTCCTGGAACTCGCTCATGTTGATGGTGATCACGTTCTGCTCGCCGCCGTACATGGCTTCGGCCAGGGCCAGGGCGGTTTCGGTCTTGCCCACGCCGGAGGTGCCGGCCAGCATGAACACGCCAATCGGCTTGCTCGGGTTGTCGAGGCCGGCGCGGGAGGTCTGGATGCGCTTGGCGATCATCTGCAGGGCATGGTCCTGGCCGATGATGCGTTTTTTCAGGTGCTGGTCGAGGTTGAGCACCGTCTCCAGTTCGTTGCGCGCCATGCGGCCCACCGGGATGCCGGTCCAGTCAGCGACCACCGAGGCCACGGCCTGGTAATCCACGGTCGGCAGGATCAGCGGGGTTTCGCCTTGCAGGGCGCTGAGGCGCTGTTGCAGGTCAACCAGTTGGGCACGCAGTTCATCGTTGCCGCTATCGACCACGCCTGCGGTTTCGCGCAAGGTCGCGCGGGTGGCGAGCAGTTCGTCGACCAGTGTTTTCTCTTCAGCCCAGCGGCTTTCCAGGGTCGCCAGGCGCTCACGCTCAGCGCTCAACAGCGCTTCGGTGTTGGTCTGGCGCGCGCCAATCGCAATACCGATGGCATGCTCGCGGGCGATGATTTGCAGCTCGGTTTCCAGCGCCTCGATGCGGCGGCGGCTGTCGTCCACTTCGGCCGGTACCGCGTGCAGGCTGATGGCGACGCGGGCGCAGGCGGTGTCCAGCAGGCTTACGGATTTGTCCGGCAACTGACGCGCCGGGATGTAGCGGTGAGACAGCTTCACCGAGGCTTCCAGGGCTTCGTCAAGGATCTGCACCTGATGGTGTTTTTCCATGGTCGAGGCCACGCCGCGCATCATCAGCAGCGCCTTGTCTTCCGACGGCTCGGCCACTTGTACCACCTGGAAGCGGCGGGTCAGGGCCGGGTCTTTCTCGATGTGCTTCTTGTACTCGGCCCAGGTGGTCGCCGCCACGGTGCGCAAGGTGCCGCGTGCCAGGGCTGGCTTGAGCAGGTTGGCCGCATCGCCCGTGCCCGCAGCGCCGCCGGCACCCACCAGCGTATGCGCTTCGTCGATGAACAGGATGATCGGCTTGGGCGACGCCTGCACGTCTTCGATGACCTGGCGCAGGCGCTGTTCGAACTCGCCCTTCATGCTGGCGCCGGCCTGCAACAGGCCCACGTCCAGGCTGCGCAGCTCCACGTCCTTGAGCGCCGGCGGCACGTCACCGGCGACGATGCGCAGGGCGAAACCTTCGACCACGGCGGTCTTGCCCACACCGGCTTCACCGGTGAGGATCGGGTTGTTCTGGCGACGGCGCATGAGGATATCCACCAGTTGGCGGATCTCTTCGTCACGGCCCACGATGGGGTCGAGCTTGCCGCTGCGCGCCTGTTCGGTCAGATCCACGGTGAAGCGCTTGAGGGCTTCCTGCTTGCCCATCGCGCTCGGCGCCATGGCCCCGCTGGCTTCGCCCGGTACGGCGCCGGCGTTGAACCCATCGCTGGCACTCAACGCGTTCTCCGGCGAGTCGCCGACGTATTCGTCAAAGCGTTCGCTCAGGGCTTCGGCCTTGATCTTGTCGAACTCCGAAGACAGACCCAACAGCGCATGGCGCAGGCTTGGCGTCTTGAGGATGCCGAGCACCAGGTAGCCGGTGCGCACCTGGCTTTCGCCGAACATCAGGCTGCCGTACACCCAGCCGCGTTCCACGGCTTCTTCCACATGGGAGGACAGGTCGGTGATCGAGGTCGAGCCACGCGGCAGGCGGTCCAGGGCTTCGGTCAGGTCACGGGCCAGGCGCGCCGGCTCCACGTTGAACTGGCGGATGATGCGATGCAGGTCCGAGTCCTGCAGTTGCAGCAACTGGTGAAACCAGTGGGCCAGTTCCACGTACGGGTTGCCCCGCAACTTGCAGAACACGGTGGCGGCTTCGATGGCCTTGTAGGCCACGCTGTTGAGTTTGCCGAACAGTGCGGCGCGACTGATTTCACCCATGCTCTGGATTCCTTGAGGTGGTGGCCTGATCGGCGTAGTGCCGGGCCAGGATTAGGTCGTTGGCGTCTCGCTCGGGCTGGCCGAGCCAGGTGTTGAAGCCCAGGCGAAACTGGCCGTTGAGTTGCAGTGCCGGGACTTCGGGCTGTTGCAGGACCAGGTTCAGGTCCCAGTCCAGTTCATGGCCCAGGTACTCGGCCACCCACGCCACCAGCTCGTTGAACGGCTGCTGGCCGGGCAGCATGCTCATGTAGTCATCAAGCTTGAGCGGGCCGAGGCGGATGCGGAATTTGTGCTGGCGATCCCACACGAAGCTGCCCAGGCAAAAATCCACGCCCAAGCGGTTGGCGCTCACGCTGACGCGGCTGCGTTCGGGTAATTCGAGCCATTGGCCGACGTACTCTTCGATTTGCACCGGCAGCCCAAAGTACTCACCGAGAATGGCCTTCAGGCCATCCGGGTAGCGGGTTTGCGCCGACAGGTGGCCGCTGTAATGCAGTTTCGCGGTATCCGGGATGAGCCCCTGGTTGAGTAGGCTCGGCATGCCGCGACCGCTCAGGGCGGCGAGGCGTGCCGACCAGTAGTCATCGTCCGGGCGGTCGTGGCTGACCGTCGGCCGCGCCTCGGCCCAGGCCCGGTAGAACAGGCTGAGCAGGCGATGGTGGAACACATCCAAAAACTGTTTGCTGGTGCTGTCGGCGTTGTTGCGCTGGCGCTCGCGCACGTACTCGGTGATGTGCAGCGGCAGCGGGCCGTTGGGGCCGCCAAGGCCAAAGAAGAACTGCTCCAGCCGCGCCGGCTTGCCGTCACCACCGGGGTCGACCGACGCCAGGGTGGCCGGGGCAAAGGTGCAATCGGCCTGTTGGCCCAGGCGCAACGGGTCATCGGCCAGGCGCAGAGAATGGCCCAGGCGCGGCAGCTCCGGCGATTCGCACTCGATACGGCGCAGCGCCTGGAAGAAATCGTATTCCCAGGGTTCCTGATGCATCGCATCCAGTGTGTTCACAGGGTCGGACGCCGTCCGGGCTTGGCTTTCCATCGCATGATCTCGCCGCGTTCGGTGGTACGGATCACCGTCTCGGTAAAGCTGTTGATCGACACGTAGCGCGCCAGGAAACGTTCCAGCACGGCACCGAGCAGGAACACGCCGGTGCCGCGAAACGCGTTTTCATCGAATTCCAAGGTGATTTCCAGGCCACGGCCAAACACGATCGGGCCGGGCATGGGCAGGCGCCGGGTTACGGCCTTGCTGCTGACTTCACGCAGGCCTTCGATCTGCAACTGCAGGGCAGCGTCGTTGCTGTCGCCGTACAGGCGCAGCAGTTCGCGCAAGGCGCCGGCGCCCTGGCCTTGTTCGCTCAACGACAAATAGTTGAGCGAGAGTTGGCTGATCAGGCGCCAGGCCTTGGCGTCATGGGCATGGCTGGCGCGTGGACGACTCGGACCGGTCACGCAGCGCACGGCCAATACCGGCGCGCTGTCGGCCAGGGTGAAGTCGGTCTTGCCATTGCCCACGCTCATGAACAGGGGCAGGTCGCGGTTGGTGCACAGCGCGGTCACGCCGAGCTGGCGCAGGTCGTGGCCGTAAGGCGCTTGCTTGCTGTCAACCAGGCTGACGAAGGTCTCGCTGCCCACGTAGGTGGAGCGCGGGCCGTTGCGACGCTGGTCGCTGGACAGCACACGCGGCTCACGGCGCACGGTGTAGTAGGCCTGGTCGCGACCGTACCGCGACGGATCGCGCACCGCGTAGAACGGCAGGAATGGCTGCTCCGGCCCGGTGCCGTGGCCAGTCATGCCGCTCAACGAGTGAATCTCGAAATCCATGGGGCGTGTGCGGTCGGCGATCACGTGGTGTTCGTTGACCCGGTCAGACAGGTGGATGCGGTCCACCCGCTTGGGAAACAGGTTGATCGCCGGCGTGCAGAACGGCAGGAACTGCGCCGCGCCGACGCTGCCTTCCAGGCTCGGCTCATGGCGGTCGAACAGCACGATCAGCTCCAGCTCCTGGCCGTCGCAGCGCTTGACCGCACGGCTCAGTTCGGCGAACTCGACGAACAGAAAACGGTGGGGCAGGGCGAAGTATTCCTGCAACAGGCGATAGCCCTGGAAGGCACGTGCGACAACGGGCATGGCCGCGTCGGCATCGTCGAAGCCACGGGAGCGCAGCGCATCTTGCGGCAGGCGCTCGACCCAATCGCCGCCCGGTTTGCGTGCGAACACCGCGCAGGCATTGCCCAGCAATTGTTCGTACAGGCGGAACGGCTGCTCGTCGGCGCCGCTGAGGTACAGCGGCAGGCTGTCGAGGTCGAGGCTGTTGAACGGCAATTCGGCGCCCGTGCGCAGGGTCAGGCGCAAGCCGGCCTTGGCTTTCGGCTCACTGGCGGCCAAACGCCCGAGCACGGCGGCAGGGTTGCCGAAGTACTCGGCATTGGCCACTTGCAACGGCCACAACGTCACCGGTTGGGCGGTGCGGTACTCGCAGCAGGTCTGGGTTTCGCGGCCCAACGCGGCCCGCAATACGCTGTCGCGGGGCAGCGGGAAACCGCTGGCCAGGGAGCCTTCGTCCGGGTCGGTCTGCAATTGCACCACGGTCATCGACGGCGTCGGCGCCAGGTAATGCGGGTAGGCAATTTCCAGCAGGTTGTGGGTGAAGGTCGGGTACTCGGCGTCGAGCTTGAGCTGCACGCGGGCGGTGAGGTAGGCAAAACCTTCGAGCAAGCGCTCAACGTACGGGTCGGCGCAGTCCATGCCGGACAGGGTCAGCCGACTGGCGATCTTCGGGTATTCCTTGGCGAACTCGGCGGCGCTTTCGCGCACGTGATGCAGTTCCTGGTTGTACAGCTCCAGCAGGCGCGGGTTCATGGGCGTCTCCGCTGGTCGGCATTGACCACGCGCACGTGGCCGGACTCCAGGTCCAGGTCGGTTTGCAGCAACAGGCGCAACGGCACCGGCTGTGCCCACAGGTCGCCTTCGATCTCGAAACTCAGCGCATTGTGGTTCATCTCGCCATGGCCGACGCGGGCTTTGACGCGCAGGGTGTGGCGCAGAATACGCGGCTCAAAGGTGGCGATGGCCTGGTAGATCAACGCCTCCAGGGCCTTGATGTCCACGCTGGAAACACTGTTGCCCGCCAGCGCCGGCAGGCCGTAATTGACCACCGACGTACCGGCCGGGGTGTGCAGCGTCGCATCGGCATCGAGCAACGACGTGGTGTTGAGCAGCCACGCCAGGTCACGCAGCACCGAGGCTTTCAATTGGGTCAGGGACAGCACGCGTTTGTCGGCGCTTTCCTTGGGATTGGTCGGGTCGTCGTCGGTCAACCGGTCCAGCAGGGACGGTTGCAGACGGTCGCGGGAAGCGATTTCAGTGACCACCAAAGCGGCTCCACGGACGGGGTGTGAGAGGGACAATCGGGCTGTGGCCGTGGCGCGAAGCCACGGCCACAAGGGCTATCAGCGTTTGGTGTTGGAACGGATGTTCCAGCCAAACTTGATCGCACCGCCGTCTTTGGTGCCGTCGGCTTTCTGCGGCTGGTAGTCGACCATCACTTGGGCGAAGTTCAGGGTGACGTTCTCGGTCAGGCGGTCATCGGTGCCCGAACCGCCAGTGCTCAGCGAGGTCACCAGCACTTCTTCCAGGTTGATCACCATGTACTCGACCTGGCTTTCGCCACCGGCCTTGCGCACGGTGAGCTTGACCTTGTCGATGTGCTTGCCGCTGGCGCAGTGCATCATCAGGTTCGGCGAGGCTTTGTCGACGTACTTGGTCAGCGACAGGTCCTGGATGTTCACCTTGCCCGCGCCGCCGCCACCGCCCACGTGCATGTTGCCGGACTGGGCCATGCCCCAGCTCCAGTTCAGCACGTCGATTTCGTCCTTGTGGGCCTTGTCCATGGACTCGCCCTTGATGTCGCCGATCTTGATGAAAATATCAACAGCCATGTTTTCTCCCTGTGTGGCCCAGGCCACGAAATTTGGTTAAGCCCAATGGGGCTTTGCTCTTCTGTGGGAGCTGGCTTGCCTGCGATTGCATCACCGCGGTCTGCCTGCCGGACCGCGCCGCCTGCATCGCGGGCAAGCCCGGCTCCCACAGAAGAGCCGGTTCAACAGCTACTTACGCGCTCTTGGCCGAAGGCAGCTTCGATACCAGACGCAGCGACACTGTCAGCCCTTCAAGCTGGTAGTGCGGGCGCAGGTAGAACTTGGAGTTGTAGTAACCCGGGTTGCCTTCGACTTCTTCCACGATCACTTCCGCCGCCGCCAACGGGTGCTGGGCCTTGGTGGTTTCGGTGGAGTGCGCAGGGTCACCGTCCACGTAGTTGAGGATCCAGTCCTGCAACCAGCGCTGCATCTCGTCCTTCTCTTTGAAGGAACCGATCTTGTCGCGCACGATGCACTTCAAGTAGTGGGCGAAACGGCAGGTGGCGAACAGGTACGGCAGGCGCGCGGCCAGGTTGGCGTTGGCGGTGGCGTCCGGGTCGTCGTATTCGGCCGGTTTCTGCAACGACTGGGCGCCGATGAACGCGGCGAAGTCGGTGTTTTTCTTGTGCAGCAGCGGCATGAAACCGTTCTTCGCCAGCTCCGCTTCACGGCGGTCGCTGATGGCGATTTCGGTCGGGCACTTCATGTCCACGCCACCGTCATCGGTCGGGAACGTGTGGGCCGGCAAGTTTTCCACTTCACCGCCAGATTCCACGCCACGGATGCGCGAGCACCAGCCGTAATGCTTGAACGAACGGTTGATGTTCACTGCCATCGCGTAGGCGGCGTTGGCCCAGGTGTACTTGGAGCTGTCGGCGCCGTCGGTGTTTTCTTCGAAGGCGAAGGCTTCCACCGGGTCGGTCTTGGCGCCGTACGGCAGGCGCGCCAGGAAGCGCGGCATGGTCAGGCCGATGTAGCGCGAGTCTTCCGACTCACGCAGAGAGCGCCAGCCGGCGTATTCCGGGGTGGTGAAGATCTTGGTCAGGTCGCGCGGGTTCGACAGTTCCTGCCACGAACCCATGCCCATCACGGTCGGCGAAGCGGCGGCGATGAACGGGGAGTGCATGGCGGCGCAGACTTTCGACAGCTCGCCCAACAGCTCCACGTCGGGAGGCGATTGGTCGAAGTAGTAGTCGCCCACTAGGCAGCCGTAAGGTTCGCCGCCGAACTGGCCGTATTCTTCTTCGTACATCTTCTTGAAGATCGGGCTCTGGTCCCACGCGGTGCCCTTGAATTTCTTCAGGGTCTTGTGCAGGTCCGGCTTGGAGATGTTGAGCACGCGGATCTTGAGCTGCTCATCGCTCTCGGTGTTGTTGACCAGGTAGTGCAGGCCACGCCAGGCGCTTTCCAGCTGCTGGAAATCCTGGTGGTGGATGATCTGGTTGACCTGGGCCGTCAGCTTGGCGTCGATGGCGGCGATGATCGATTCGATCGACTTGATCGCGTCGTTGGACACCAGGTCGGTTTGCGCCAGAGCCTGTTCTGCCAGGGTGCGCACGGCGGTTTCCACGGCTTCGCGGGCGCGCTCGGTCTTGGGCTTGAACTCTTGCAGCAGCAGGTTCGCGAACTCGCTGGCTTCTTCGGTAGCGCCCAGGATCGGGGCGCCTTCGCGTGCGGTATTGTCAGTCATGATTACTGGTCCCCTGCAGGCTTGGGCGCACTGGCAAGTGCTTGCAGCAGTGCCGGGTCCTTGATCGCCTTCATGATGATTTCTTCAGCGCCGGTCTTGCCGTCCATGTAGGTCAGCAGGTTGGCCAGCTGGGTGCGGGCTTCGAGCAGTTGGTTCAGCGAGTCGACCTTGCGGGCCACGGCGGCCGGGCTGAAGTCGTCCATGCTTTCGAAGGTGATGTCCAGGCTCAGGTTGCCTTCACCGGTCAGCTCGTTCGGTACGTGGAACGCCACGCGCGGCTGCATGGCCTTGAGGCGCGAGTCGAAATTGTCGACGTCCACTTCAAGGAACTTGCGGTCGGCCACGGGCGCGAGCGGCTCGGCAGGCTTGCCGGCGAGGTCGGCCATCACGCCCATCACGAAGGGCAGCTGGACCTTTTTCTCGGCGCCGTAGAGCTCGACGTCGTACTCGATCTGCACTCGAGGCGCACGGTTGCGCGCGATGAATTTCTGAGAACTTTGCTTCGCCACGTTGCTGCTCCTGGTCGCTTGAGCGACGGTGTTGTTACTGCACAGTCGGGCGGCTTACTCGCCGTCCGGACCGCGCAGGTTTTCAAATTGGGACATGCCGTCGGGAATCAGGTTGCGCACGATGGCCGCGAAGTCGGCGTGCACCAGATTCTTCGCCCGGTTCAACAGCACCGGCAGCGGGCTCGAAGGCTCGTGACGGGTGTAGTACGCAAGGATCTTGTCGAGGCTGCGCAGCACGTCGTCGCGGCTGGCGATATCGCCGACCGGACGCTGTACTGCGGGCGCGGCAGCGAAGTCGGCCGAGGGGGCATTGTCGTCACTGACGGCCTCGGGTTCGCTGCTGCTGTCGGTGCCGGGCACCGCTTGGTTGAGTATCTGCAGCGCTTGCTTGAGCGGCTGCTTCAGGGCACTGAGGTCCACGCCCTGGGCGGAACCGACTTGATCGTTGACCTGTTGCTCGATGGCTTCGCAGGCCGCACGCGCTGCGCTCAAGGCATCGCGCGTGGCTTGCAGTTGCTCGGGGTCACTGTCGAGGAAGGCGGCGTTGAGTTGCTGGGCACCCAGTTGCTCATCGGCAAAGCTCTGCAGGCCGCTGGCGTTGAGCGCGGCGCGCAGGCTCACGGGGCCGAAGGTGCGCGAGCGCGTGAGGATGCTTTCGCGCAGCAGGCGAATGTTCGTATCGCAGGTCAGGCCGGTGAGAGCGTTGATGCGCACGGTGGGGTCGTTATCGTCGTCGGCGTCCAGGCGCGGGTGCAGCTCGGCCCAGTAGTCGCGCAACAGCGCGTTGATCAGCGAAAGGGCTTCGGCAAACCCGGCAACGCCTTGCAGGGCGAGCGAGCTTTGCACCAGAAAGTGGGTGATGCGCAGGTCTTTGCTGCGCGCCAGCAAGTCGAGGCTTTGCTGCTGGATGCTGCGCCATTCCGGAGGTTCGGCGGGCAGGATCGAGTCGCCCATGCTGCGCTCGGGTTGCCCCTTGGCGGCACGCTCCAGGTGGAGAAAATCCGCGTCATATTCCATGTCTTCGCCACAGGGCGAAGTCGCGGAAACGGCGGTGAGCAGCAACGGCACATCCACTGAAATTGATCTCCCTATCAGCCCGTTAGATGGCGGGCAATGCATGCATTAGTTGCGCGAGGAACTAGGCATGTTTTCTTGGTCATATTGGAACTTTGAACTCAAGTTGATTTCAAAGTGCCATCACTGGTATTCAAGAAGTTGTGCATTTTTGGTGTAGTACTTATGCCTTGTCAAGGTAAGCTATTCGCCCTCTGTGACAGATGTGCGGTGCTTAACAACCTGCGCGACTGGTGGGTCTAGCGGCGCACCAGGACAGGATTTTTGTCATAGAGGCCAGTTAAGATCAGCGATCATGCTGACAAAAGCAGGTTTTGAAGGTCGATTGCACGACCTGGTGGGGACCTCCCGGGAAACGCTGTCCCGGGAGTTGACCGCGCGCGAAGTATCAGCAAGGAGGCAAGATGTCGCTGTGTTTGACTATCACTAGTTATCACAAGATTACCCCTGGGCAGTGTCCGGAAAAGTCCTTGAACCAGGGCTCGATGGCTATTGGCCGCAGCTCGGATAATGACTGGGTATTGCCTGATCCTGAGCGTCTGGTTTCTTCGCAACACTGTGTTATTCAATACAAAGATGGCCGTTATTATTTAACCGATAACAGCACCAACGGCGTGGAGTTGGTTAACGCCGGTATTCGTTTGCGCCGGGGCAACAGCGAGCCCCTGCAGGACGGCGAGCTGATCCGCATCGGCGATTACGAGATCCAGGCCCGCATCGACTTCAACGTGCAGGCCGTCGACAGCCAGCCGTTTGTCGGAGATTCACCCAACAGCTTCGAAGCGCTGATGGGTGCCGTGGTGAGCACGCCCACGCCGATCCCCGTGCCGGTGATCGCCCCGCAATTCCAGGGCGCGTCCTCGATGGACACCTTGCCCGACCTGTTCGACTTTCTCAGCCCCACCGCCGTGCCGCCGCCGACCGTGGCGGACCATGTGCCTTCCGAGCAGCACGATTTCCGTCCGCCGACGCCCGTGGCGGTCCCCGTGGTCGAAAAACCCGTGGTGTCCGGCTCGGTGATCCCCGAGGACTGGGACCTGTTCGGCGACACGCCCGCGCCCGCGCCTGTGGTGGCCACGCCCGTACCAGTCGGCACACCTGAGCCGCTCCCTGCGCCCGTCATCGCGCCGCCGGTGCTTGCCGATACCGCGCAACCCGACCTGCTGCAAGCCTTCCTGCGCGGTGCCGGCCTGGACCAACTGCGCCTGGACAAGACCGACGCCTGCGCCCAGATGGAAAACATCGGCCGCAGCTACCGCCTGATGGTCGAAGGCCTGATCGATGTGTTGCGTGCCCGGGCCAGCCTCAAGGGCGAGTTCCGCATGCAGCAGACGATGATCCAGCCCGCCGAAAACAACCCGTTGAAATTCGCCCCGAATGCCGATGAAGCGTTACTGCTGCTGCTTCGCCACGGCAACCAGGCGTTTATGGCGCCGGACGCGGCGGTGCGCGACAGTTTCGACGACTTGCGCGCCCACCAGCTGGCAGTGATGGCCGGGGTGGAAGCCGCCATCAAGCACCTGCTCAAGCGCTTTGAACCGGCCCAGCTGGAAGAACGCATGGGCAAGCCGGGCGGGCTCTCCAGCCTGTTCAACGGTTCGCGCCAGGCCCAGTACTGGCAACAGTTCACCGAGCTCTACAGCAATATTTCCCGCGAGGCCCAGGAAGACTTCCAGGACCTGTTCGGCCGCGAATTCAGCCGAGCCTACGAAGAACACAGCGCCCGACAGCGACGCTGACACGCAGTACATGGATTAACGGATAGCTAAGTACGTCATTGAGGACGCAGGATGATTCCCAGGTTTTTACTCGCAGCCGCCACGGCGCTTCTGCTGACGGCGTGTGCCACGGACGCCGCCAAACCCGACGCACCGGCCGAGGCTGAAGCCGACACCGCCGCCGTCGAATTGCACTTCCACGCGATTGCCGGGCTCAACCCCGGTGCCAACGGCCAGGCAGCACCGGTGCGGGTGCGCATCTTCGAGCTGAAAAACGCCGCCACCTTCGGTCGTTCCGATTACTTCGCCTTGGCTGACCGTGCGCAATCCACCCTCGGCCTGGACCTGCTCGACCAGGACGAAGTGATGGTGCATCCCGGCCAGCAATTGAGCATTCAGCGCGACCTTGACCCGTCCACCCGCCAGATCGGCTTGCTGGTGGGTTACCGCGAGCTCGACCGCGCGCAATGGCGCACGGTGATCAACGTGCCGGCGCGCCAATACACCGAATACCAGATCAGCCTCGATGTGCGTGCCGTGCGCGCCGACGTCGTGGTTCCCCCATCCAGCCCTGCCAGATAAGAAGCAATCGGAGCCCCCATGTCCTGGAACAATCGCGTGGTCTGGTCGGAAGGCATGTTCATCGGAACGCAGCACTTCCAGCAGCATGACCGTTACCTGGAAAACCTCATTGATGCCCGCAGCCGTCCATTGTCTGCAGGCAGCTGGGGTTTTTCTGAATTGCTGATCGACCAGGGCCTGTTGGCTCAGGGCAAGCTGGCCATCGTGTCTGCACGCGGCCTGTTGCCCGACGGCACGCCATTCAATATCCCCCAGGACGACCTGGCGCCGAGCCCGCTGAATATCGACGACAACCTGCGCGACGGCCTGGTGTACCTGGCCTTGCCGCTCAAGCGCGCGGGCGCGCGCGACACCGTCGACGAAGGCGAAGCCCTTGGCGCCGCGCGCTATGTGAGCCAGGTGCGCGAAGTGCGTGATGACAACGCGCCGTTCGAAAACCGCGCACCGGTGGCCGTGGGCTCCCGGGCCCTGCGCTTGCTGACCGCCCAAGATGGCATCAGCGATTACGCCGCCGTGGGCCTGGTGCGCATCAAGGAAAAACGTGCCGACCGCGCGCTGGTGCTCGACGACACCTACATCCCACCCGTGCTCGACGTGGCCGCGAGCAAACCGCTCACGGCGTTTCGCAGTGAACTGCTGGGCCTGCTGCACCAGCGTGGCGAAGCCCTGGCTGGCCGCGTGGTCGCCTCGGGCGCCGGGGGCGCGTCGGAGATTGCCGACTTCATGCTGCTGCAACTGGTCAACCGCGCCCAGCCGCTGATCCAGCATTTCAGCCAGTTGAGCCCGCTGCACCCGGAGCGTTTTTTCAGTGAGCTGGTGAGCCTGGCCGGCGAATTCTCCACCTTCTCCACCACCGGCCGGCGCCCCCAGGAATACCCGCACTACCAGCACGACGACCTGGCCCTGAGCTTTGCTCCGGTGATGGCGGCGCTGCGCGAGGCCCTGTCGATGCTGATCGACAGCAAGGCCACGCCGATCCCGATTGTCGAGAAAGCCTACGGCATCCACGTGGCGATGCTGGCCGACAAGACCCTGATCGACACTGCCAGCTTCATCCTCGTGGTGCGCGCCGATGTGCCCGGCGAGACCCTGCGTGCGCGCTTCGGCCAGCAGAGCAAGGTCGGCTCGGTGGAGCACATCCGCGACATGGTCAACCTGCAACTGCCGGGCATCGGCCTGCTGCCGTTGCCGGTGGCGCCACGGCAGATCCCCTACCACGCAGGCTCCACCTATTACGAACTGGACCGGGGCAGCGAGCACTGGCAGCAGTTGAGCAATTCCGGTGGGTTTGCCTTCCACATCGCCGGGCAGTTCCCGGGCTTGAACCTGGCCTTCTGGGCGATCCGAGGATAATCCGCGATGCATCCCAATGATGACGACCGCACCCAGTTCATGCCGCGCCCGGGTGGCCGTGCGCCAGAACCTGCGCGTGCCGAACCCGCGCCTTTGTCGATGCCGGCCGCACCGATGCTCACCGGCAAGAGCCAGGGCCTCAACCCGCTGGAAAGCGCGGCCGGCCCGTTGCTGGCGCTGCTGACGCGTCTGCGCAACACCATCGCCCACCCGGCGCCCGCTAGCCTGCGTGCGCAGTTGCTGGCGTACCTGCGCCAGTTCGAAGAACGCGCCGAAGCCGCCGGTATTGCGCGCAATGAAGTGCTGTTGGCGCGCTACGCGTTGTGCACTGCCCTGGATGAAGCGGTGTTGAGCACGCCGTGGGGCAGCACCAGCGATTGGGGCAAGCAGAGCCTGTTGATCACCGTGCACAACGAGGCCTGGGGCGGCGAAAAGGTCTTCCAGTTGCTCGACCACTGCCTGCAAAGCCCACGGGAACGCCTGTACCTCCTGGAGCTGTTGTACCTGTGCATGTGCCTGGGTTTCGAAGGCCGCTACCGCGTGATGAACGACGGCCGCAGCCAGCTGGAAGCGTTGCGCGAACGCACCGCCGCCGCGATTCGCAGCGCCCGTGGCGAGCACGAGCGCGAGCTGTCGCCGCACTGGCGCGGTGTGACCGTCGCCCGCGATCGCCTGGCGCAATTCATGCCGCCGTGGATCGCGGTGGCCATCGGTGTTGCGCTGTTGCTGGCGTTGCTGTTCGGCTTGCGCCTCAAGCTGGCGTCGGATGCCGAGCCGGTATTCAAGAATATCCATGCCCTGGGCGAAATCCCGGTGCAAGCCATCGACCGTCCGGTGGCACAGCCCAAGGTGATCGAGCGACCCCGCCTGGCGGGCTTCCTCGTGGAAGACATCAAGGCCGGCCGCGTGGCCGTGGAAGATGCCGTGGACCGTTCGGTGGTGACCATCCGGGGCGACGAGCTGTTTGCGTCCGCCAGTTCCAGCATTGTCGATGACTACCAGCCGCTGATGCTGCGCATCGCTGACGCCATTCGCAAAGTGAAGGGCCAGGTGCGGGTTACTGGCCACAGTGACAACCGCCCGATTGCCACGCTGCGCTTCCCGTCCAACTGGGCGCTGTCGGAAGCGCGGGCCAAGTCGGTGCTGGAGATCCTGGCGGCCAAGACTGGCCAGGCCGAGCGCTTCAGCGCCGAAGGCCGCAGCGACACGGAGCCTGTGGCCATCAACAGCACAGCCGAAGGCCGCGCCCGCAATCGTCGGGTTGAAATCACTGTATTGGCGGAGGGCGTCGAGTGAAGGCGTTTTTCAGTTTCATGATTCGCTGGGTGATCCCGGTGCTGGGCTTGATCGCCTTGAGCCTGATCATCTGGTTTGTCGGGCCGTTGCTCGATGCCTTGGTGCCGGAAGGCCGCCGCTGGGCGCTGATCATCCTGGTGTTCGCGGTGTGGATTGCCTACCGCGTATTCCGCATCATCCAGGCCCGTCGCCAGGCCGCCGAAGTGATGCGCAGCCTGGCTGCCGAAACCCCGGCCGACCCTAACAGCGTGGCCACCGCCGAAGAACTCACCACCCTGCGCCAGCGCATGGACGAGGCCCTGGCGCTGCTGAAAAAAGCCAAACTGGGTGGCGATGAGCGCCGCAACCTCTACGAACTGCCGTGGTACGTGATCATCGGCCCACCGGGCTCGGGCAAGACCACCGCGCTGGTCAACTCCGGCCTGCATTTCCCATTGGCGGCCCAGTTGGGCGCCGGTGCGGTGCGTGGCGTTGGCGGTACGCGCAACTGCGATTGGTGGTTCACCGACCAAGCGGTGTTGCTCGACACGGCAGGCCGCTACACCACCCAGGACAGCAACTCCACGGTGGACAAGGCCGCGTGGCTGGGCTTTCTCGACCTGCTGAAAAAGCAGCGTTCGCGCCGCCCCATCGATGGTGCGTTCATCGCCATCAGCCTGTCGGATTTGCTGCTGGGCACCGACGCGGAACGTGCCGCCCACGCGGCCGCTATCCGCTTGCGTATCCAGGAGCTGTACACCCAATTGGGCGTGCGCTTCCCCATCTACCTGATGCTGACCAAGCTCGATTTGGTACCAGGCTTCATGGAGTTCTTCGACAACCTGAGCAAGGAAGACCGCGCCCAGGTGTGGGGCATGACCTTTGCCCTGGACGACGGCAAAAACAGCGACAGCCCGCTGGCGCATCTGCAAAGCGAATTCGCCGGGCTGGAACAGCGCCTCAACGAACGCCTGGTGGAACGCCTGCAACAGGAGCGCGACCCGGCGCGCCGCGACCTGATCTACGGTTTCCCGCAGCAGTTCGGCGCGTTGAAAGATTGCCTGCAAAGCTTCCTCGAAGGCGTGTTCAAGCCCAATGCCTTTGAAGAGCGCGTGTTGCTGCGCGGTGTGTATTTCACCAGCGGCACCCAGGAGGGCAGCCCGATTGATCGCCTGATCGGCGCCATGGCCCAGAGCATGAACCTGGACCGCCAACAACTGGCGCGCCAGAGCGGCACCGGGCGCAGTTACTTCATCGAAAAACTCTTCACCGCCGTGGCGTTTGCCGAGCGCGGGCTGGTGGGTGTGAACCCCAAGGTCGAACGTCGACGCAAGTGGATTGCGCGTGGCGTGCTGGCGGCCACCGTGGCGGTGGTCGTGGTGGTCAGTGGCCTGTGGTGGGTGAGTTATCGCGCCAACCAGGCCTACATCGCTCGGGTTGACCAGAAGGTCGCGCCGCTGGGGCAGGCGGTACAGAGCCTGAGCCCGGCGCAGCGCGAAGTCCTCGCGGTGCTGCCATTGCTCAACGCGGTGAAGCACCTGGCGGGTGATTCGCCGAGCTGGTCCGAAGGGCTGGGACTTTACCAGGGCGACATGCTCGAAGCCGAGTCGGCCAGTGTCTACCGCAAGCTGTTGATCGCGGTGTTTGCACCACGCCTGGTGACGCGCATCGAAGAGCAACTGCACGGCGGCGGCAATTCCGACTTCCTCTACGAAGGCCTCAAGGCCTACCTGATGCTGGCCGACAGCGAGCATTACGACCCGGACTTCATCAAGGCCTGGATCGCCCTCGACTGGGACCGCAACCTGCCGCGCGACCTGCCGGCCGATCAGCGCCAGGCCCTGAGCGGGCATTTGCAGGCGCTGTTCGAACGCCACCCGCCAAGTGCGCGCCTGGACCCACGCTTGATCGATGACCTGCGCCGGCAACTGCAACAACTGCCGGTGGCGCAGCGTGTGTATGACCGGGTCAAGCGTCAGAAGCTGCCCGAAGGCATCCCGGACTTTCGCCTCAACGAAGCCGCAGGCCGTGATGCGGCGCTGGTGTTCAGCCGCAAAAGCGGCAAGCCGTTGGGCGAGCCGTTGAGTGGTTTCTTCACCGCCAAGGGCTACCGCCAGGCGTTCTTGCTCAGCAGCCTGAACCAGACCGGCACCCTGGCCGAAGAGCAATGGGTGCTGGGCCGCGAACAGGCAGATCAGCAAAACGTGGTGAGCCTGGCCGGTGATGTGCGCCGTTTGTACTTCCAGGACTATCAGCGTCAGTGGGACGCGCTGCTGGCAGACATCGACTTTGTGCCGATCACCAGCGTGGCCCAGGCGGCCGACGTGCTGCGGGTGATCTCCGGCCCGACCTCGCCGCTGAAAAAACTGCTGGTGGCGGTGGCCAAGGAAACCGACCTGCAAGCCGAAGAACGCCAACTGGCGGCCAAAGGTGTGCCGGTGGAAGGCGGCGTGGACAAGCTCAAGGAGCGCCTGGGCAGCCTGCTCGGCCAGGAGCAACCGGCGACCAGCGCGCCCGCTGCTGCGGATGATCCGGTGACCGCGCACTTTGCCGAACTCAACAGCATCGTCAGCAAAAACGAAGGTGAGCCAGCGGCCATCGATGGCTTGCTGTCCGACATGAATGCGCTGTACGTGCAGGTCAGCGCCATGGTCGGTGCCAGTGGCGACGCCTTGCTCGGCGAGGCGAAGAACCAGGCGGCGGCTGCGGCCACGCGGGTCAGCCTGAATGCCGAGCGTCAGCCGCCGCTGGTGCAAGGCATGGTCAAGTCGGTGGTCAATTCCACCACCAACACCATGATGGGCGGGGTGCGTAACCAGCTGAACGCGGCGTGGGTCAGCGAAGTGGTCAACGTGTATCGCCAGTCCCTGGCCGGGCGTTACCCGATGGCGCCGGGCAGTGCGCGGGATGCCACCCTGGACGACTTCGGCCAGTTCTTCGGGGTGGGCGGGGTGATGGACAACTACTTCCGCAAATACCTGCAGCCGTACGTGGACACCTCCGCCCAGACCTGGCGCTGGCAGCCGGGCGCGGCGCAGAAGCTGGGGATTGCCCCGGGTGTGCTGCAAACCTTCCAGCGTGCGGCGGCGATCCGGGATGCGTTCTTCCGCGCCGGGGGCACCCAGCCCATTGTGCGTTTTGAACTCAAGCCGGTGTCGATGGACCCGACCATCACCCAGTTCCTGCTGGATCTGGATGGTCAGCAACTGAGCTACGACCACGGCCCCAGCCGCCCGGTGGCCATGCAATGGCCGAACCCCGGCAGCATTGGTGTGGTGCGGATTTCCATCATGCCGCCGTCGGCCAGTGGCCGTTCCGGTGTGACCCTGGACGGGCCGTGGGCTTGGTTCCGCCTGCTGGAGCAATCGGACCTCACGGCGGGCAACTCGCCGGACCGCTTCAACCTGCGCCTACGGGTTGACGGTGCGAGCATCGCCTACGAGTTGCGCGCCAACAGCGCGTTCAACCCGTTCAAGAGCCGGGTGCTCAGCGGTTTCAGCCTGCCGGAGCGGCTATGACGACGTTGGGTTTCTACGGCAAGTTGGCCAGCCGCGGTGACTTTGTCAGCCGCGCCTTGCCCCAGAGCTTTATCGGCCCGTGGGACAGCTGGCTGGCCGCAGGTTTGCTCGCCAGCCAGAACAGCCTCGGCGGTGACTGGCTCAACACCTACCTGGTCAGCCCGCTGTGGCGTTTTGTGCTGGCGCCGGGCGTGTGCGGGCCGGACGCCGCAGCGGGTGTGGTGATGCCGAGTATTGACCGGGTCGGGCGTTATTTTCCGCTGGCGGTGGTCATGTTGCTCGATCACGACACCAACCCTGCATCCCTGGTCGGCGGGCCGGACACCTGGTTCGAGCAAGCTGAAGAACTGCTGCTGAGCACGCTGGACGCGGGCGCGACCTTCGAAAGTTTCAACGAGGGCGTCGACAACCTGGGCCTGCCGGGCAGTGAACCCCGCGCGGTGGACAGCCGTTTCGCCGGCCTGCAACGGGTGGCCGCCACCGTGCCCCACGGGCGCCTGGCCGCGCTGGCCGAACAGGCCTGCGAAGGGGCGAGCCTGTGGTGGGGCCGCGGTTCGCAACAGATTTCCCCTGGTTTATTACGGTGTCAGGGCCTGCCTGCCGCCGGCGATTTTGCGCAGTTTTTGCTCGGACAAGAAGGTGTGGTGTAGATGGGGTCGACGTTCAAATCCGCGAGCAAAAGCCATGTGGGCATGGTCCGCCAGGTCAACGAAGACGCGTGCCTGGACCTGCCGGAGAACCGCCTGTGGGTGGTGGCCGACGGCATGGGCGGGCATGCGGCAGGCGACTATGTCAGCAGCCTGATCGTCGACAGCCTGCGCGGCGTGCCGGTGGGGCGTTCCCTGGACGAGTACTCGGCCGCCCTGCGCAACGACCTGGTCCGCATCAACGCCGCCGTGCGCGAAGAAACCGCCAACCGTGGCGTGAGCCTGATGGGCAGCACCGTCGTGGTGCTGGCGGCGCGTGGCCTGCGAGGCGTGTGCCTGTGGGCCGGCGACAGCCGCTTGTACCGCCTGCGCGACGGTGTGCTGGAAGGCATCTCCCGCGATCACAGCTACGTGCAGGACCTGCAAGACAGCGGCCTGCTCAGCGAAGCCGACGCCCGCGTACACCCGCGCGCCAACATCGTCACCCGCGCCATCGGGGTGGAGGCACAGCTGGACCTGGCCGTGACCGACTTGTTGATCGCCCCCGGCGACAGCTACCTGTTGTGCAGCGATGGCCTGAACAAGACCGTCGAAGACCATGAAATCCGCGAAGTGCTGAGCCACGACGCCCCCGACGAAATCGTGCGCAGCCTGGTGCACCTGGGGCTTAACCGGGGCGCACCGGACAACATCACCGCCATTGTCGTGAAGGTCTCGCCATGAACATCGTGATCCCGGGTTATGACATCGACGGCGAGATCGGCGAAGGCGCCATGGCCAGCGTGTATCTGGCGACCCAGCGCTCGCTGGAGCGCAAGGTGGCGCTGAAAGTGATGGCGGCGGCCCTGGCGGCGGATCCGACCTTCTGCGAACGCTTTTTGCGCGAGGGCAAGACCCTGGCGCGTTTGTCCCACCCGCACACCGTGACCATCCATGACATCGGCAATGTCGGTGAGCTGTATTACATGGCCATGGAGTACCTGCCCAACGGAACGCTCAAGGAGCGCATTGCCGCCGGCATGACCCCGGAGCAGGGCGTGACGCTGATCCGCCAGATCGCCTCGGCACTGGGTTATGCCCACGCCCAAGGCTTGGTGCATCGCGACGTGAAGCCGGCGAACATCCTGTTCCGCGCCGATGGCACGGCGGTGTTGTCGGACTTTGGCATCGCCAAGTCCCTGGACGACCGCACCCAGTTCACCCAGGCCGGGTTTGCCGTGGGCACGCCGAGCTACATGAGCCCGGAACAGGCGCGGGGCCAGGAGATCGATGGCCGCGCCGACCTGTACGCGTTGGGCGTGGTGCTCTACGAAATCCTGGTGGGCAAGCTGCCGTACACCGGCACCGATGCGCTTTCCACCGCGCTGGCGCACCTGACCGAACCCCTGCCGGAATTGCCGGTGCACCACGGCCGTTATCAGGACGTGCTGCGCAAGCTGTTGGCCAAGGACCCGGCAGAACGCTTTCCGGATGCGGCGGCCTTGCTGCGTGCGTTGGATCAACTGCCGGTGGATTCGCCGGAAGCAACACTGGTGCGGCCGTTGCCGATTCCCGTTCCGACCCCAGTCAGTTTCGACCTGGCCGGCATCACGCCAGAGTCCATCGAGATCCCCACTGATAAACCCCAGCCGGTGCGCCAGCCAGTGGTACCCCCCACCCAGCACAGCGAACAGCGGCGTGGTCCGGTGTTGGCACTGGCGGCCGTTGCGGTGGCGGTTGCCTTGGCCATTGGTGGGGCCAGTTATTGGTGGTTGAGTGGCAGCGATACCCCTGCCGCCAAGCCACCGGCTGCCGTGGTGCCGACGGTCACACCACCGCCTACGCCAGTTGCATCGGTGGCTGAGGTGGATGGCGGCCAGCGTCCGTTGCTGATGGCGGGCAAGAAGACCTTGTTCCAGCGGGTCCTGAGCAAGCCGGGGGCCAAACTTTCGGCCGAGGCGGGCAGTGCGCCGGGCAAGGCGTTGCCGGCGTTTTCCGTGCTGTATGTGTATCAACGCAAAGACGTCGACGGCAGCCCATGGGTACGCGTCGGTGCCGCCACCGATGGGCGCAGCGACGGTTGGCTGCCTGCGGCCCAAGTCAGCGACTGGAAGCAGAGCCTGGTGCTCAAGTTCACCGAGCGCTCAGGCCGAGCGCCGGTGATGTTCCTGCGCCAATCCGCAGAGGTGGAAAAGCTGCTGGCTGACCCGGCAGCCGCCAAAGGCGTATTGGCCAAGGCGCAGAAAAACAGTGACGACAACGGCCAGGTGCTGGCCCTGGAACCCACGGCCAGCGCGGTGCCGCAGAACCAGTTCTACCTGTTGCCGATCTTCGATTCCAAAGAGAGCTTCGACGAAAACGGCCAGCCGGTGCAGCTGCTCAATGTGGCGTCCATCGACCCCGGCAGCGCAGCGGCCAAGCCCGCCACGCCGGTGATCAGCGCCAACGCCGACGCCTTCCGGACTGCCGTGGTGCTGGTGGTGGACACCACCGTGTCGATGCAGCCGTACATTGACCAGGTGCGCGACGTGGTGTACGAGCTGCAAACCCGCATCGCCGAGCGCGGCGAGCTGGACAGCGTGAGTTTTGGCTTGGTGGGGTTCCGTAACAGCACGAAGAAAACCCCGGGCCTTGAGTATGTGGCCAAGACCTTGATCACCCTCGATCAGGGCCGCGACCCGCAACGCTTCCTCGACATGGCGCGTCAGGTCAAGGCGTCGACCGTGTCCAGCCATTCCTTCAACGAAGATGCCTTCGCCGGTGTGATGCAGGCAGTGGATGGCATGGACTGGTCCGGCTACGGCGGGCGCATCATCCTTTTGGTCACCGATGCGGGTGCGTTGCGCAAGAACGACCCGTTTGCCGCCACCCAGATGAACGAAGCCGAGGTGCGCCAGGCGGCACTGGGCAAGCAGATCAAGATCTACGCCCTGCACTTGCGCACCGATGCCGGCAAGAAAACCCACGCCGGCGCCGAGAGCCAGTACCGCATCCTTACGGCCGACGCCAACCCGCAGATCGGCGACCTGTACACGCCGGTGCCGGGTGGCGATGTACACAAGCTGGGTGAGCGCGTGGACGAGATCGGCAGCGTGTTCGCCAACCTCGTGCACCAGGTGCGCAGCAACACGCCGCAACCGGTGCCGTTGCTGAGCAGTGCGCCGAGCCTGGCGGACAAGTCGGCGGCGGTGGGTTATGCGATGCACATGGACTTCCTCGGTCGCAAGACTGCGAGCCAGGCGCCGCAGCTGGTCAGCGCCTGGACCGCCGACCGTGACCTCACCAACCCGGCGCTGCCGGCGTTCCAGGTGTGCGTGATGCTCACCAAGTTGCAGCTCAACGACTTGCAGCAGTCGCTGAAACTGATCGTCGATGCCGCGCGCAAGACTCAGACTTCCCCCAAGGATTTCTTCCAGGAAATCGCCAGCGCCTCGGCCTACATGAGCCGCGACCCACAGGCCCTGCGCAAGGGCGGCAACCTGGCCGACGGCGGCATCCTCGGCGAATACCTGGAAGGCCTGCCGTACCGCAGCAAGTCGCTGAACATGACCCAGGACCTGTGGTTGTCGTTGAGCGTGGCCGAGCAGGAAGACTTTATCGACGAGCTGGATTCGAAAATCCGCCTCTACGAAACCTTCCACAATGACGTGGCCAACTGGGTCCGTTTCGGCGATGCCGAGCCGGGCGATGCGTTGTACCGCGTGCCGTTGTCGACGTTGCCGTGATGTTGAGTCTGAGCGCGGTGCACAAGAGCCGGGGCGTCGGTAGCCAGCGCTATAGCCTGGTGATCCCGGCGCTTGCGCTGCGTGCGGGCGAGCAATTGGCGATTGTCGGGCCCAGCGGTTGCGGCAAGAGCACCTTGCTGGACCTGCTGGCGCTGGTGCTGGCGCCCGATCAAGTCGGGCAGTTTGAATTCCATCAGCACGACATCGCCGGGTTGTGGCGCGGTGATCAGCAAACCACGTTGGCCGCCTTGCGCAGCCAGCACCTCGGGTATGTGCTGCAAACCGGTGGCTTGCTGGGCTTTCTCGATGTGCGCAGCAATATTGCGTTGTCGCGCCAACTGCTGGGCTTGAAGGACGACGGCAGTGTGACGCGGCTGGCCGAGCAGTTGGAGATCAGCGACCAATTGGCCAAGAAACCCGCCGCCCTGTCGGTGGGCCAACGCCAGCGTGTGAGCTGTGCCCGCGCCTTGGCCCATGCACCGCAATTGGTGTTGGCCGATGAGCCGACCGCCTCCCTCGACCCGCTGAACGCAGAACGGGTGATGCAGGCGCTGCTGGCCCAGGCCCGCGAGCACCGTGCCGCCTGTGTGATCGCCACCCATGACGAACCTCTGGCCCGTGCCAGTGGCTTGCAGGTAAGGCGCATCAGTTGCCGTCGTGATACCGACGGCGGCGTCACCGCTACCCTCGGGGAGGCGTGCTGATGCGTATCGGTCTGGTGGCGTCGCTGGCCTGGCAGGACTATCGCAATGACGCCTGGTTGTCGGCCTGTTCAGTGCTGGCGCTGGTGGCGGTGATCGCGCCGCTGCTGGTGTTATTCGGCCTGAAGTTTGGACTGGTTAGCAGTTTGACCGAACGTTTGGAGACCGACCCCGCCACCCGTGAAATTATTCCGTTGGGCGGTGGTCGATTCAGCAGCGCATTTATCCAGCAGCTTGGCGAGCGTAGTGATGTGGCGTTTGCCGTACCGCGTACGCGACAGATTGCGGCGACCGCGCAGGTGGGCACCTTGACTCTGGAAATGCTGCCGACGGCCGCGGGTGACCCGTTATTGAACGGCCTGCCGATGCCCAAGGGGCTGGAGCAGATCGTGCTGAGTCACACCGCCGCTGAAAAGCTGGCAGCGCGGCCTGGCGATTGGTTGGACGCAAGCTTTGCCCGGCAAGTGGCGGGGCGCGTCGAAGCCCGGCGCACACGCTTGCAAGTGCTGGCAGTGTTGCCGCTGGAAGCTTTCGCCCGAGACGGTTTGTTTGCCGACCTGGGCTTGCTGGAAGCGGCGGAAGATTATCGCGACGGCCGTGCAGTGCCGGCGCTGGGTTGGGACGGTGAGGCGGTTGGCGCGAATGAGCAGCGGGTGTATCCGGCGTTTCGCTTGTACGCCCGTACCCTCAGCGATGTGGAGCCGCTGCGGGTGTTTTTTGCCGGGCAGAACCTGTTGGTCTCGACCCAGGCGCAGACCATCGCGCAGGTGCAGTCGTTGAGCCGCAACCTGTCGATCGTGTTCTGGGTGATTGCCGGAGTGGCGTGGGTGGGGGCGTTTGCGGCGATCTTCGCCGGGGCGTTGGCTGCCGTGGCGCGCAAGCGGCGGGAATTGTCGGTGTTGCGCCTGTTGGGGTTTTCCACCGGTGGGCTGCTGCTGTTTGTGGTGGTGCAGGCGCTGTACAGCGCGGGTGCCGCCGCCGTGCTCAGTGCCGCGCTGTATGGCGTGGCCGAGGCGGGTTTGAATCAACTCTTTGTGCAGGTGCCGGGCGAATACGCCAGCCACCTGCTGGCGCGTCACTACGGCCTGGCCCTGGTTGCTGTCCTGGGCGTAAGCGCCGTGGCGGCGGCCTGTGGTGGTTGGCGAGTGGCGCGTATCCAGGCTTCTGAAGGAATCAGAGATGTATAAGTTACTGGGCGCCTGTGTGGCGCTGAGCCTGGCCTCGATGGCCTGGGCCGATGAGGCGAGCAACAAGCTGGACAACCCCAAGCCGCTGGAAGGCGACGTCAGCCTGCCGCTGCCGTGCGACGGCAATATGGTGTTCCGCTACGCCTACGTGCTGGCCCAGGGCACCCTGGATGACCGCGAGATCAGCCTCGGCTACCCCTTTGCCGAGGGCGAGGCGGGTTATCAGCAGTCGTTTATTTCTGGCTACCGCCGCGACTTCATCAACGGCCAATTCACCCTCAAGGACCTGCCCAAGGACTGGAGTAAAGTCATCGCGCCGTTGATGCCCAAGACCGACGCGAAGACCCCGCTCAAGCCGATGCTCTACTTCATTGGCAAGTACGAAGTGACCACGCGCCAGTACGCGCAAGTGATGTCCCAGGCGCAGTCCCTGGCCAGCGGCGAGCCGGCCCCGGCGTGCGATGCGCCGACGGGCATGGCGGCGCGCTTGCCCAAGGTGAAGCTGTCGCGCTTCGAGGCCGAGCGCTTCTCGGCGGTGTACAGCGCCTGGCTGATGAAATACCACCGTGATCTGCTGCCCGTGAGCGGGCGTGGTTCTTCGGCCGAAGACGGCGGCCTGGGCTTTGTGCGCCTGCCCACCGAAGTGGAGTGGGAGTTCGCCGCACGCGGTGGCCAGGCGGTGAGTCGCCAGGACCTGGAAGGGCGCCTGTTTCCTCGCCGCGCCGAGGGCAGCGACAGCGACGGCCCGCTGGCCGATTACGCGGTGTTCAACCAGGTTGCCGGTGGCACCGGCCAGGCTGCTCGCCTGATGCCCATCGGCACCAAGTTGCCCAACCCCATCGGTATGTTTGATGTGATCGGCAACGCCGCAGAAATGGTCCAGGAATCCTTCCAGCTGGTCCACGCCGGGCGCCGCCAGGGCACCTACGGCGGCTTTGTGGTCAAGGGCGGCAACTACCTGGAAGGCGAGGGCACGTTGTTCACCGGCATGCGCCGCGAGTACCCGCTGTTCGCCGCCGATGGCACCGAGCAAAGCAACGAGACCACCGGTTTCCGCGTGGCGATTGGTGCGCTGTCGGCGCCGCGTTCGCGCTACAAGGAGCTGTTCGCCCAGTGGCAGAAAGAGGGCCGCCTGGCCTCGCTGACCGACGCGATCGACGACGCCCAAGACCCGACCAAACGCCTGGACAGCATCATCGCTGCCAGCGTCGACCCCAAGCTGCAAGCCGAGCTGGGGCTGGTCAACGAAGAGCTCAAGCGCAACGTCTCGCTGATCGCCCAGCAGCGCGAAGAAGCGGCGGGCAACCTGATCCAGTCGGCCGCGTTGGTGGCCGAAACCATCAGCAACTACAACATTCGCCTGGCCAACCTGCAGAAGAGTCGCCAGCAGGCCCTGGACAACAAGGACGAGGCCAGCGCGCAGCTGTTTGCCACGGCCATCGACAACGGCCGCAGCGCGCTGGATGGCGCGGTGGCGATCTACATCGACAACCTGGCCACCGGCACGCGTTACACCGATGCGGTGATCCAGGCGCAGTTTCAACGGATCAAGGAAGAGTTGGATCGCAAGCCAGTGCTCGGCAAGAGCCTGGTGACGCGCGCAACACTGTTCGTTCGCCATGTCGGCAATTACCGCAAGCAACAGCGGGCCGACCCGGCAACGATCTTGAAGGAATTGCTCGCAGCGAGCGGACAGCGATGATCGCTGGCTGTATGGCGAGCTTGGAAGGGACTCAGGCGGCGGTGGGCCGTGCTGGGCAAGTCAAACTTAAAAGAGAACACACCTATGCTTTTTTCCCGTAAGGCGGTTTCCAAGCGTCACTTGCTGCTGATCGCGGCCGGCTTCAGCACCGTGCTGACCGGTTGCGCCACGTCGCCGACCTCCAAGGTCGCGTCGAGCACCAAGGTCGAGTACTACCCCAACTGCTACGAGCCCGTGCAGCACTTGCGTGCCACCGATTCGGACATGACCAAGTCGGTCGTCACCGGCGCGGCGCTGGGTGCGGCGGGTGGTGCATTGCTGGGCGCCCTGACCGGCGACTCTGACAAGCGTGGCCGCAACGCCGCCATCGGTGCGGCGGGCGGCGCCTTGGCCGGTGGTGCTGCCGGTTACTACACCGAGCGTCAGAAGCAGATCAGCGATGACAACCAGCGCATCGCGTCCTACTCCACCGACTTCAACAAAAGCGCGTCGGACATCGACCGCAGCACCGCCTACGCCCGTGCGTCGCAGCAGTGCTACCAGAGCGCATTCACCAAGCTGGTCAATGACCGCAAGGCCAAGACCGTCAACGACACTGAAGGCCGCAAGCGCCTGGCGGAAATCGTCGCGGGCCTGAAAGAGTCCAATGACCTGATCGTCGCGGTCAACGGCAAAGCCAGCGAAGACCTGAACAACTACACCCAGGCCTACGAGAAAGACCTGCAGCAAGTGGGTGTGCAGCGTACTGACGTGGTGACTGTGGCCCAAGCCGACACCACGCCACCGGTTGCGCCGGCCAAGGGCAAGAAAGCCGTGAAGCCTGCGAAGAAGCCGCCACTGCCCACCGTGCCGAAAGAAGCGGTGACCACCGAGAAGAGCATCCAGACCGTGCAGGCCAAGCAAGCTGAAAGCAAGCAAGTGGCCAGCGCCGGTAAAGCGCAGATCGAAGGCACCTGCCGCGATCCAAACCTGGCCGACTGGGCGCCGGTGCCTTGCCCTAACGTTTAAGTAACATGTTGCTATAAGCGTTAAACGCCAGCCGATCTCCTGCTAAAGCGCGAGATCGGTGGCGTTCCCCGGACAAATCGTTACACTGCTGCGGCCACTCAATAATTACACCGAGGCCGTGTGCATGAAATTTCGTCTTCTCCTGTGGGTGCTGGGCCTGATGATGGGCAAAGCCAGCCGCACCAATCCCGCCTTCCAGCAACAGTTGGGTGACAAAGACCTGGCGTTCCAGTTGCAGACCCTCGACGGCAAGGTTGCCCGTCACTTCATCGTCAAAGATCAGCGCATTACCAGCCGCTCGGGTGTTCACCCCTCGCCGGCGTTCGCCATTGCGTTCAAGGACGCGGCTTTCGGCTTCGCCACGATGCAGGCGAAGAACAAGCAACTGGCGTTCATGACGGGGATTCAGGACAAGACGATCCAGATCAAGGGCAGCCCGGCGCTGGTGATCTGGTTCCAGGGGTTGACCAAGTATCTGAAGCCGAAGAAAAAGAAATAGGGTTTTTCAGGTAGACCGAGTGGGATTCATCGCAGGCAAGCCAGCTCCCACATTCAACCGCATTCCAAAGAATGTACTCGGTCAACGGTGGGAGCTGGCTTGCCTGCGATAGCGGTCTAACCGGTTAAAGATTCAGGCCTGGCTGAACTGGGACGCCAGCTCGCGCAACAGCACTTCTGCATCCAGCACCTTGCCCACCACTTCCTCAGCCTTGTCACGGCTCAACCCCAGGCGCTCAAGCATGGCGTCGGGGATCGCTTCGTCCGGCCCGGAACCGATGCCCCGGCTGCGCAGCAGGCGCACCGCCAGGCACACCAGGTTCGGGTACTCGGCGTATTGGCCGTCGTAGGTCGGGTCGTGCTGGAAGCGCAGGGCAGTGGACAGCTCGTCCGGCATGTCCCAGTAGCGCATCAACCAGGCGCCGATCTGCTCACGGCTGATCCCCAGCAGGTGCTGTTCCACATAGCTGTGGCACAGGTGCGGGTTGACCTCCAGGTGACGGCAGATCAGCGAGAAATGCGGCGGGAACACGTGGGCCAGCAACAGGTAGCCAAAGTTGTGCAGCAGGCCGGCGAGATAAGTCAGGCCGGCTTCCGGGCGCTGGGCGCGCGGCATGGCGCGGGTCAGGCCTTCGATCACGGCCGCGGTGTAGATCGACTGGTGCCAGTAGGGCGTGGACTGGTGCGGGTGGTCCTTGGGCAGGCTCAGGGTCTTGCCCAAAGCCAGGCCAAGTGCCAGGTTGATCACCAGGTCGAAGCCCAGCACGCGCACGATGGCGTCTTCCACGGAGCGGATCTTGCCCGGCGAGGCGTAGTACGGCGACGCTGCCCAGCTCACCACTTGCGCAGCCAGCGCGGGGTCGGTCTCGACCACGCTGGTGATGTCATCAATGGTGGCATTGGGGTCGACCCGCAGCTTGATGATCTTTTGCGCGGTGTCGGCCAGCGGTGGGATCTCGATGGTCGCTTCCAGGCGCTGCTGGATGCGGCGGGCGGTGAACGCCTGCATCGCCTGGGTGATTTCCTCGCGATCATCATTAGGGCGGTCGAGGTTGGGGCGGATATTGCTCAACGGCTCGCCGAAGTGACCGGCGCTGGCCTTGGTGAGCATGGTCTTGAAGTCGTCGCTGGAGATTTCCAGCAGCAGGCCGGCTTCACCCGAATGCACCAGCAGGCTGGGCTCGTTGAGCAGGCTGCCTTCGTACAGGCACGGCGAGGTGGTCAGTGCCGGCAGGCCCGGCAGCAGGCTCAGGTCATGTTTGCCCAGCATGCGCTCGACACGCTCCGGCGCAACGGCGGTGAGGCGGCGCCCAGTGAGTTCGGCGAGGCGGTTGAGGTCGAGCAACTGGTTCTGAGGGAACAGCACCATGAGTGCGCCGACGGCATCTTCCAGCAGCACTGCCTGGACCTTTCGTGCGGGATTCAGGCCAGGTTGTTCGGCAACTTCCGTGTAGCTGATGGCGAGCTTTGCGAGCAGAGCCCGAATAACCGGCGGAGCGGTCAGCGGGGCTGTGGCGAGGGCTACTTCTGACATGGCCTGATCCAATTTCTTACAGTTCCCGAAGTATAACCAGCTTGATACAACTGTTGGTCGACTAACTGTGGTTTGTGACGTGGTTGGCTATGGGAAGCGGTTGTTCTACCTGACGCCATCGCCGGCAAGCCGGCTCCTACAGGGTATTTCAGACCTGGCCGTATTGTTGGCCGTGGCGCAGCCAGCGGTCGAGCAGCGGGCTGACATGATCCGGCCAGCGTTCGAGCAGGGCCTGGGCGGCGTCGCGAACGGCGGGCAGCAGGTCGGCGTCGCGCATCAGGTCGGCGACCTTGAATTGCAGCAGGCCGGTCTGGCGGGTGCCGAGCATTTCGCCGGGGCCGCGCAGTTCGAGGTCTTTTTCGGCGATGACAAAACCGTCGTTGGTTTCACGCATGATGCCCAGGCGCTGGCGGCCGATCTGTGACAGCGGTGGGTGGTACAGCAGCACGCAGTGGCTGGCGGCGCTGCCCCGACCGACGCGGCCGCGCAACTGGTGCAGTTGGGCCAGGCCCAGGCGTTCGGGGTTTTCGATGATCATCAGGCTGGCATTGGGCACGTCCACGCCCACCTCGATCACCGTGGTGGCCACCAGCAGTTGCAGGTTGCCGGCCTTGAATTCGGCCATCACTGCGGCTTTTTCGGCGGGCTTCATGCGGCCGTGGATCAGCCCGACCTTCAGCTCGCCCAGGGCGCTGGTGAGGTCTTCATAGGTGGTTTCGGCCGCCTGGCAGGTCAGCTCTTCGGACTCTTCGATCAGCGTGCACACCCAGTAGGCCTGGCGGCCTTCAGCGCAGGCGCCGCGCACGCGTTCGATCACTTCGACGCGGCGGGTGTCGGTGACCAGCACGGTATTGACCGGTGTACGGCCGGGCGGCAGTTCGTCGAGGATCGAGGTGTCGAGGTCGGCGTAGGCGCTCATGGCCAGGGTGCGCGGGATCGGCGTGGCGGTCATGATCAACTGGTGTGGGCTCATGCGCCCGCCCACGCCTTTCTGGCGCAGGGCCAGGCGCTGTTGCACGCCGAAGCGGTGCTGTTCGTCGATGATCACCAGCGCCAGGTTCTTGAACTGCACTTCGTCCTGGAACAGTGCGTGGGTGCCCACCACCATCGGGGCGCCGCCGGCAATCTGCTCCAGCGCGGCTGTACGGTTCTTGCCCTTGAGCTTGCCGGCCAGCCACGCCACCTCCAGGCCCAGCGGTTCGAGCCAGCGCTTGAAGGTGATGAAGTGCTGCTCGGCGAGGATTTCGGTGGGCGCCATCAGCGCCACTTGGTAACCGGCTTCCAGCGCTTGCAGGGCGGCAAGGGCGGCGACCACGGTCTTGCCCGCGCCCACGTCGCCCTGGATCAGCCGCAACATCGGTTCTTTCTGGCTGAGGTCGTAGGCGATCTCATTGCCCACCCGCTGTTGGGCACCGGTTGGCGCAAAGCCGAGGTTGGCCAGGTATTGCGCAGGCAGTTTCGTGGCCTTGGGCATGGCTGGCGCGCGCAGGGAGCGCATGCTTTCACGCAGGCGTTGCTGGGACAGTTGGTGAGTCAGCAGCTCTTCAAACGCCAAGCGATGCTGGGCCCAGTGATGGCCCAATGCCAATTCATCGACATCGGCGTCGGCCGGAGGGTGATGCAGGTAGCGGATTGCATCGGCCAGGGGTGCCAGCTGGTAGTCGCGGGCCAGTTCCAGGGGCAACCAGTCGGGCAGGCTTTTCGGGCCAAGCATGGTCAGGGTCTGCATGCACAACTGGCGCAAGCGCTGTTGGGTCAGGCCCTCGGTGAGTGGGTAGATCGGGGTGAGGGTGGTGTCTACCGGCGGCGGCTCGTCGCCGGTGATGGCGCGGTATTCCGGGTGGTAGATCTCCAGGCCCGACGCGCCCGGGCGGGCTTCGCCGTAGCAGCGCACGCGGGTGCCACGCTTGAGGCCTTCCTTTTGAGCATTGCTGAAATGGTAGAAGCGCAGGCTCAGGCCGCCGGTACCGTCCTGCAGGCGCACCACCAGGCTGCGACGCTTGCCCATCACCACGTCGGCACCGCTGACGGTGCCTTCGACCACCGCATCCTGCCCGGGGCGCAACTGGCCGATGGGCACCACACGGGTGCGGTCCTGATAGCGCAGGGGCAGGTGGAAGAGTACGTCCTGGAGGTTTTCCAGGCCGACCTTGGCCAATTTCTCGGCCATGGCTTCACCGACACCCTTGAGTGCCGTCACCGACACCTGTGACAACTCGGTCATACGGCTAATCAGCTCGCAACAGTCGGCTTGGCCACCGAGCACAGGCGGATCGAGTCGGCCAGGATCTCAATGGCCTTTGGCCGTGGGAAGCTGGCACGCCAGGCGATCGCCACGGTACGGAATGGCACGGGTGGCGTGAGTGGGCGCACTTCGATTACGCCGGGGGCGTAGTGATGGCTGTCGACTGCCGAGAGCGGCAGGATCGAAATGCCCAGGCCGGAGGCGACCATGTGGCGGATGGTTTCCAGGGAGCTGGATTCCACGGTGGTGTGCTTGGCGCCGTCGTTGCCTTTGGTCAGGGTCGGGCAGGCTTCCAGCACTTGGTCGCGGAAACAGTGACCTTCGCCCAGCAGTAGCAGGCTCTTGTCGTTGAGCAGGCCGGCGTCGATGGTTTCTTTTTGCGTCCACGGGTGGCTGGCCGGCATCAGCACGTAGAACGGCTCATCGTAGAGCGGCAGGGTGAGCACGTCCGCCTCGTTGAACGGCAGGGCGATGATGATCGCGTCCAGCTCGCCGTTGCGCAGTTTGTCGCGTAGCACGTGGGTGAAGTTTTCTTCGATATACAGCGGCATCTGCGGCGCAACGCGGTGCAGTTGCGGGATCAGGTGCGGGAACAGGTACGGGCCGACGGTGTAGATGGCGCCGACTTTGAGCGGTGCCGTCAGCTGGTTTTTGCCGGCCTGGGCCAGTTCGCGAATGCTTTGGGCTTGCTCGAGGACCTTCTGGGCCTGGGCAACGATGCCTTCGCCCACCGGAGTCAGGCGCACGGCGCTCTTGCTGCGCTCGAAAATCAGCACACCGAGTTCGTCTTCAAGCTTTTTCACACCCACCGACAGCGTCGGCTGGCTGACATGGCAACGCTCGGCCGCGTGGCCGAAGTGCTGCTCTTGGGCGAGGGTCACGATGTAGCGTAATTCTGTAAGAGTCATAGCGAGCGTCCATGAGGTTGCGGGCCAAGCATACCGGCTGCAATCGATAGACGCACGTTATCAGAACTTTGGTGGGGATTGAGCGGGGAATAGGGAGGATTTTGCTGATGCAGTAAATCAATGTAGGAGCTGGCTTGCCGGCGATGCAGGCACCTCGGTCTTAAGTTGCACCGAGGTGATGCTATCGCAGCGGTGCGGCGATCCGACAAACCAGCTTCAGTTGTTAGCGGCGACGCTTCTCGATGTTGTAAACGAACGGCGCGACGATCTCGACGCTGCCGCCCTTCAACATATCGGCCGGTGGCTTGGGCAGTGGCTGGGCACGACGGATCATCTCCAGGGTCGCACGGTCCAGATCGGCGTTGCCGGAGCGGCCCACCAGTTCGTAGGACAATACATTGCCTTCGGCATCGACCACAAAGCGCAGGCGGTTCATGCCTTCCTTGCCACGCTGTTGGGCACTTTGCGGGTACTTTTTGTACTTCTGCAAGTGGGCCAGCAGGGTGCCTTCCCAAGACGCTTTGGCCGCAATCTGTTGAGGCGACGGGCCAGGAACGGGCTGGGCCGACTTCTCAGCGGGTGCGTTGGTCGGTGGGGTTTCGCTCGGCGGCTCCTCGGAAGGTTTCTCCTTGGGCGGCTCGGGCTTTTTTTCCACGGGCTTGGGCGGCTGAGGTTTAGGCTTTGGCTTGACCGGCTTGGGCACCTGGATCGTTGGCTTGGGTGCCTCGGCCAGCTTCGGCAGGGGCAGCTCTTCCACCGGTGCAGGCGGTTGCGGCGGCGTGATCACCTTGGGCGGTGCCGGCGGCGGCGGGGCTGGCATCGGTGCCAGGTCGATGACCATGGCTGCCGGTGGCAACTGCACCGTACGCGGTGCTGACCAATGAAGCGCGATAGCGATCGCGACGGCATGCACGCCCAGTACGACGGCGAGGCTGGTGCCATATCGCGTCAGTTTGTGGCGCGTCGTGATCATTTCTTGGCTGCCGTCTCAAGTCCGACCAGGCCTACCTTGAGGTAGCCGGCTGCCCGCAGGGCATCCATCACGCTCATCAGGTCGCCGTAGTCCACGCCTTTGTCGGCCTGGAAGAAGATGGTCGTGTCTTTCTTGCCTTGGGTCTTGGCGTCGAGCACCGGGCCCAAGGTTTCAGCTTTGACTTCTTCTTCGCCCAGGAACAGGCGCTGGTCCGCCTTCACGCTGAGGAATATCGGTTTTTCCGGCCGCGGCGCAGGCTTGGCGCTGGACGCGGGCAGGTCGACCTTGATGTCCACGGTCGCCAGGGGGGCTGCCACCATGAAGATGATCAGCAGCACCAGCATCACGTCGATAAACGGTGTGACGTTGATTTCGTGGTTCTCGACGAGTTCGTCGTCGCCTTGATTCAAATGCAGGCCCATGGCCGATTACCCCACTTTCACCATGTGCGGTTGCGAGCTGCGCTCGGTAGGCAGGTGATCGAGGTCACGGCTGACCAGCAGCAGGACTTCTGCCGACGCGTCCGATACCTGGGCCTTGTAGCCGGCGATGGAACGGGCGAAGACGTTGTAGATCACCACCGCAGGAATCGCGGCAACCAGGCCCAGGGCCGTGGCCAGCAGGGCTTCAGCGATGCCTGGGGCAACGACTGCGAGGTTGGTGGTCTGGGTTTTGGCGATGCCGATGAAGCTGTTCATGATGCCCCACACGGTACCGAACAGGCCGACGAACGGCGCGGTAGAACCGATGGTTGCCAGCACGCCGGTGCCGCTGCTCATGTTGCGACCGCAGGCAGCCACCAGGCGCTCCAGGCGGAAGCTGACGCGTTCCTTGATGCCTTCTTTTTCGCGGGTGTTGGCCGACAGGCGCATTTCTTCCAGAGCGTCGTGGACCAGCAGGTTGGCCAGGGTGCCCTTCTTGGTCGCGGTTTCACTCGCTTCCTTGAGGGTGGTGGCTTTTTTCAGGTGGACGATTTCAGTGCGCAGGCGGCGTTTGGCGCCCAGCAGCTCGAAGCCCTTGGCGATCCAGATGGTCCAGGTGATGATCGAGGCAATGGCCAGGCCGATCATCACGGCTTTCACCACGACGTCTGCGTTCTGGTACATGCCCCATGGGGACAGGTCGTGGGCCATGCCCAGGGAGTTGTCCTGTTCGGCTTGAGCTTCTTCACCCAGGGCATTGATGCCGTCGATCGCGTTTTTGAGTTCCGGCGGCAGCTTGGAAACGTCGACGGTGCCGTCGGCGTTTTTTGGCACAGCTATTTGTTCGACGTGCGCTGCGGGTGTTTGTGCTGCGGCAGCTGGAGCAGCAGACGGTGCAGTGGCATCGGCGAATGCGGCGGTCGGTGCCAGCATTACGCTGAACAGCAACGCAGCAATCGCACGCCAGGCGCGGGATGGGCTGTGAGGCTTGGTTGGCGAAGCGGGGTTTGTATTACGTGTCATGCTGGCCGGACCTGAGAGAAAAAATGAGTGATCGTCCTGCCAGACCCGTGGGGGTCGAGGACAAATGGGCGGTTATTATTGCAAGTAATTCTTGTTAACAAAAGTAATACAGTTACTTAATTTGTCCTTTTGCTGGCCGCTGGTCATCTTCGGCGGCTAATCTGCGCCTTTAGTCATGGAGTTTTGTAATGTCTGCGCCCTCTGTTGTGATTGCCGGCTGCGGTGATGTGGGTAGTCGTCTGGCCAGCCAATTGCTGGACTCAAAATGGGAGGTCCACGGCCTGCGGCGCGATATTTCGCGGCTTCCGCAGGGGGTGATTGGCATTGCCGGCGACCTGTTCAATAAGGACTGCCCCGACACCTGGCCGATCGGCGGGGTGGATTACCTGGTGTATTGCGCAGCGGCCACCGACCACGACGAAGCCGGCTATCGCGCCGCTTATGTGCAAGGGTTGCAGCATGTGTTGGAGTGGCTGCAGGACTATGGCCAGGCGCCGAAACACTTGCTGTTTGTGTCCAGCAGCAGTGTGTATGGGCAGCAGAACGGTGAGTGGGTTGATGAAACGTCCGACACCCAGGCGCAGGGGTATTCCGGCAAGATCATGCTCGAAGCCGAGCAAGTGGCGCTCAACAGTGGCATACCGGCGAGCATCGTGCGCCTGACGGGCATTTACGGCCCGGGCCGAGAGTGGCTGCTGACCCAGGTACGCCAGGGCTATCGCGTGGCAATCGATCCACCTTTATATGGCAACCGCATTCATGCGGATGACGCGGCGGGCTTGCTGGCGTTTTTGTTGCGGCATGTGGAGCAGGGCGGCGCGTTGGATAAGGTCTACATTGGCGTCGACGATGCGCCGGCACCGTTGGCTGAGGTGGTGGGGTGGTTGCGTGAGTATCTGGGTGTGACGGAGTGGGCGGATGACGCCAGTGTGCGCCGGGCGGGGAGCAAGCAGTGCAGCAATGCACGGGTCAAGGCGTTGGGCTGGAAGCCGACGTATCCAACGTATCGCGAAGGCTATGCCGCGATTCTCAAAGGCTGAAACACGGTTGAAAATGTGGGAGCTGGCTTGCCTGCGATAGCGGTGTGTCAGTCACATCTGCATTGGATGTGGCACCGCCATCGCTGGCAAGCCAGCTCCTACATTTGGATTCTCGTGAGGCGGATTACTGCTTTTCAAGCAGCCACTGGCGAGGGCCTGGGGTGAACGAGGGCACTTCATCCGCCTGCGCAGTGTTCACCGCCTGGAAGATTTCCAGCTGTTTGCCCTTGCGCGCAAAGATCCACGGGTTGCCCTTGCCGTTCAGTTGCAGCCAGATGCTGTCGTAACCGCCGCTCATGGAGGCGCAGTCGCCCGCCAGGCACAGCGAATACTGGTCGACACCCGGCAGGCCAGCCACCTGGCCATTGGCCTGGAACTGGACCGTGGCGCCGTCACCGTTGCCGTCTTTGATCTTCCAGTCGCCGCCCATGTAGGCCGCATACAGCGCCCGTTCAAAGTTGGCGCCCAGTGGCGCGCCTTCCGGGGCAGGGTCTTTGGCGCGGGAGAACAGCTGCTCAGGCTCGTTGTCATTGGCCACTTGCAGCAGTTGTTTGCCTTTGCGCTTGAGTTCGGTGGCCGTGCTGCCGTAGAAATCCACGCTCCAGGCGCCGGATTTCTCACCGAGCAACTTGCCTTCGGCTACTTCAAAACCGTTGTAGTAGCGTGCCTGCGAAGCCTTGGTGTTCACTTCCCATTCAAGGTTAGGGCCATAGGTTTGCAGGGCTTCACGCAAAGGGCCGCCCTTGGCTGCCGCATCGATGGCGACCTGGTTGATCCAGGTGCCGCTCACATCCAGGTCGGCGGGGTTGCTGGCGCAGCCGCCGAGCAACAGGGCGAGCAACGATGAGGCTACAAGCGCTTTGCGCATTACGAAATCCTTCTGAAACAAAGTCGGCGCAGCCCTTTGAGGGCTGCGCCGGGTGTTTTACTCGATGACCAGAATCGCGTCCATCTCAACCTGTGCGCCCTTTGGCAGGGCAGCAACGCCGATGGCGGCGCGGGCTGGGTAGGGTTGTTCGAAGTATTTGCCCATGATCTCGTTGACCTTGGCGAAGTGGCTCAGGTCGGTGAGGAAGATGTTCAACTTGACGATGTCCTTGAACGAACCGCCAGCGGCTTCGGCAACAGACTTGAGGTTCTCGAAGACTTGTACGGTCTGGGCTTCGAAGCCTTCAACCAGCTCCATGGTCTTTGGGTCCAGCGGGATCTGGCCGGACATGTAGACGGTGTTGCCCGCCTTGATGGCCTGGGAGTAGGTGCCGATGGCCGCCGGGGCCTTGTCGCTGGTGATAACAGTCTTGGTCATGAGTGACTCCTTGTAAGAGGCAGGTTATGCACGCATGCGGGTGATACGAATCACACCAGTCAAGGCGCGCAGTTTCTTGATCACGCGGGCCAGGTGCACGCGGTCGTGGACGCTGACCACCAACTGGACCACGCTGATGCGACCATCGCGCTCGTCCATGCTGATTTTCTCGATATTGCCGTCGGCCGCGTTGACGCTGCTGGCCAGCAGTGCGATCAGGCCGCGCTGGTGTTCCAGCTCCACCCGCAGCTCGACGTTGAATTCGCCGGTGACATCCTTGGCCCACGAGAGCTGGATGCATTTTTCCGGGTTGTGGCGGATTTCGGTGATGTTGCGGCAGTTGTCCAGGTGCACCACCATGCCTTTGCCCGCCGACAGGTGGCCAACAATCGGGTCGCCCGGGATCGGCGTGCAGCACTTGGCGTAGCTGAGCACCAGGCCCTCGGTGCCGCGAATTGCCAGCGGGCCTTCCGGGCTTGGCAACTGTTCGCCTTCGCCGAGCAGGCGACGGGCGACCACGTAGGCCATGCGGTTGCCCAGGCCGATATCTTCCAGCAGGTCCTCGATGGTTTCCTGACGATATTCGTGGAGCATCGCTTGCACGCGCTCGGCCGGGATCTTGTCGAGGGCGCTATCGAAGCCGTTGAGCACCTTGTTCAGCAGGCGTTCGCCGAGGCTGATGGACTCGGAGCGGCGCTGCAGCTTCAGGGCGTGACGGATGTGGGTGCGCGCCTTGCCGGTGACCACGAAGTTGAGCCACGCCGGGTTCGGGCGTGCGCCCGGTGCGCTGACGATCTCGACTGTGGAGCCGCTTTGCAGCGGTTCAGACAGCGGCGCGAGACGACGATTGATCCGACACGCAATACAGCTGTTGCCTACGTCGGTGTGCACGGCGTAAGCAAAGTCGACCGCCGTGGAGCCTTTTGGCAGCTCCATGATCCGGCCTTTGGGCGTGAACACGTAGACCTCGTCCGGGAACAGGTCGATCTTCACGCTTTCGATAAATTCGAGGGAGTTGCCGGCACGTTGCTGCATTTCCAGCACGCCCTTGACCCACTGGCGGGCGCGGGCATGGGTGCCTTTTGGCTGCTCGTCGCCGCTGGATTTGTACAGCCAATGGGCGGCGATGCCGTTGTTGGCCATCTCTTCCATTTCGCGGGTGCGGATCTGGATCTCGATCGGCACGCCGTGCATACCGAACAGCGTGGTATGCAGCGACTGGTAGCCGTTGGCCTTGGGAATCGCGATGTAGTCCTTGAAGCGGCCCGGCAGGGGTTTGTACAAATTATGTACAGCACCCAGCACGCGGTAGCAGGTGTCGACCTTGTCGACGATGATCCGGAACGCGTACACGTCCATGATCTCATTGAAGGCCCGGCGCTTGCCGCGCATCTTTTTATAGATGCCGTAGATGTGTTTCTGCCGGCCGCTGACTTCGCCCTCGATCTCGTCGATCGCCAGGCAATGGCTCAGGGACTCTTCGATCTTGTTGACGATTTCCTTGCGGTTGCCCCGGGCGCGCTTGACCGCCTGGTAAATGCGCGCTGAGCGCATCGGGTGCATGGCCTTGAAGCCGAGGTCTTCGAATTCGATACGAATGGCGTGCATGCCCAGCCGGTTGGCGATGGGCGCGTAGATTTCCAGGGTTTCCTTGGCGATGCGCCGGCGCTTTTCGCCGGACAGCACTTCCAGCGTGCGCATGTTGTGCAGCCGGTCGGCCAGCTTGACCAGGATCACGCGGATGTCGCGTGCCATGGCCATGGCCATCTTCTGGAAGTTTTCCGCCTGGGCTTCGGCCTTGGTCTCGAAGTTCATCTGGGTCAGTTTGCTGACCCCGTCGACCAGTTCGGCCACGGTTTCGCCAAATTGTGCGCTGAGCGCTTCCTTGGCGATGCCGGTGTCTTCGATCACGTCATGCAGCATCGCGGCCATCAGGCTCTGATGGTCCATGTGCATGTCGGCAAGAATGTTTGCCACCGCAAGAGGATGGGTGACGTACGCCTCACCGCTGCGGCGGCGCTGGCCGTCGTGGGCTTGTTCGGCGTAGAAATACGCTCGGCGGACCAGGTTGACCTGGTCTGGGCCGAGGTAGGTCGATAAGCGATCGGCGAGGGCGTCTATGCTCGGCAAAGTGTTAACTCCTGCCGTTGGCTGTGACCCCGCGCCGTGCTACGTCGACCAGGCATAGGCTTAGACGGCCTCGTTGGACTCGTCCTCGAACGCTGCAAACAGCGGTTCGTCTTCAACGATTTCAGCGTTGGCGATGAACTCGTAGCTCATCAGGCCTTCAGCGATTTCACGCAGGGCGACAACGGTAGGCTTGTCGTTTTCCCACTGGACCAGGGGCTCTTTGCCGCCAGTGGCCAGTTGACGGGCACGCTTGGTAGAGAGCATGACCAGCTCAAAGCGGTTATCCACGTGTTCTAGGCAGTCTTCAACGGTTACGCGGGCCATGGTATTCCTCGGAGCGAATGCAAGATGCGCGCTGCCCGGTTGGGCGAGCGGACTGAGCAGTTTAAAAAATCACCAGCGTTTAGGGAAGCGCTGATTTTTCGCGAGCCTTCGTAAAACCGCTGCAAGCACCAATGTAAAGCCCTTGCAGCCATTTTGGGAAGAGCCAATCAACCGAGCAGTTCGGCCAGCAATTTGCCGAAACGCTGCTGTTGGCGCTTTTGCTGGAGCTGATTGGTGCGGAAAATCGCCTTCAAATCCTCCAGCGCGTGGGAAAAGTCGTCGTTAATGATCAGGTAGTCGTAGTCGACGTAGTGGCTCATTTCGCTGACGGCCTCACGCATGCGGCCTTCGATGATCTCGTCGCTGTCCTGGCCACGGTTGGTCAGGCGCTGGTGCAAGGCTTCCAGGGACGGCGGCAGGATGAAGATCGAACGCGCCTTGGGCATCAGCTGGCGTACCTGCTCGGCACCTTGCCAGTCGATTTCCAGGATCAGGTCGTGGCCTTCGTCCAGGGTCTGCTGCAGGTGGCTTTGCGAGGTGCCGTAGAGGTTGCCGAACACTTCGGCGCGCTCCAGGAAGTCGCCGTGCTCGATCATCTTCACGAACTCGGTGCGCTCGACGAAGTGGTAGTGCACGCCGTTCACCTCACCCGGGCGCATGGCGCGGGTAGTGTGGGAGACCGAGATGCGGATCTGCTCGTCGGCGTCGGTCAGGGCCTTGACCAGGCTGCTCTTGCCCGCGCCAGAGGGGGCGGAAATGATGTAAAGGGTGCCGGTGCTGTGGGTCATGGAAGTTGCCTTACTCAATATTCTGTACTTGTTCGCGCATCTGCTCGATCAACACCTTGAGGTTGACCGCAGCGGTGGTGCTGCGCGGATCGAAAGCCTTGGAGCCCAGTGTATTGGCTTCGCGGTTGAGTTCCTGCATCAGGAAGTCCAGGCGCCGACCGGCGGCACCCGCCGACTTGAGCACGCGGCGTACTTCGAGGATGTGGGTGCTCAGGCGGTCGAGCTCTTCGGCCACGTCGCTTTTTTGTGCGAGCAGCACCATCTCTTGCTCCAGACGCGTCGGGTCGAGGTCGGCCTTCATGTCGGTGAAGCGGTCGAGGACCTTCTGGCGCTGGGTGGCGAGCATCTGTGGCACCAACTCGCGCAGGGTGACCACGTCTTCCTCGATGGCGGTCAGGCGATCGCTGATCAGGCGGGCCAGTTCGGCGCCTTCGCGCTCGCGACCGGCTTTCAGCTCCTTCAAACCTTGAGTGAACAGGGCGAGGGCTTCGGCGTTAAGGGCCTGTGGGTCGGTGGCGTCGGCCACCAGCACGCCGGGCCAGGCCAGCACTTCCAAAGGGTTCAGCGCGGCGGGTTGCTTGATCAGGCCGGCGATGGTTTCAGCCGCGGCGACCAGTTGCGCGGCGCGGTCGCGGTCGACCTGCAGCGGTTTGCCGGTGGTTTCCTCGGTAAAGCGCAGGGTGCATTCCAGCTTGCCACGGGAAATGCCCTGGCGCAGTGCTTCGCGCACGGCGCCTTCGAGGTCGCGGAACGATTCCGGCAGGCGCAGGTGCGGCTCCAGGTAGCGACTGTTGACCGAGCGCAGTTCCCAGCTCAGGGTGCCTTGGGCGCCGGCTTTTTCGACGCGGGCGAAGGCGGTCATGCTGTGCACCATGGAGGTACCTCGCGTTGCAGCCCGCAAACACGGGCTGAATGGTTAAGAAGGCGCAGGATTGTAGCGCAGTGGGGCGGACGCGCCCAAACTCGACCATTGGTAACCGAATTTTTTAGCAGTGCCCCGAAGCGGTTCACGGCTCTATAATGCTCGGCAGTTTTTCGTCCTCAGTACAGGTATCCCCTATGAAACGTCCAAGTGGTCGCGCTGCCGATCAGCTCCGCTCGATCCGCATCACCCGCAACTACACCAAACACGCCGAGGGTTCTGTACTGGTCGAGTTTGGCGATACCAAGGTTATCTGCACCGTCAGCGTCGAAAATGGCGTGCCGCGTTTCCTCAAGGGTCAGGGCCAGGGCTGGTTGACCGCCGAATACGGCATGCTGCCGCGCGCCACCGGCGAGCGTAACCAGCGTGAAGCCAGCCGTGGCAAGCAAGGCGGTCGTACCCTGGAGATCCAGCGCCTGATCGGCCGTTCCCTGCGCGCAGCCCTGGACATGTCCAAGCTGGGCGACGTGACCCTGTACGTCGACTGTGACGTGATCCAGGCCGACGGCGGCACCCGTACTGCGTCCATTACTGGCGCCATGGTGGCTTTGGTCGACGCGTTGAAAGTGATCAAGAAGCGCGGCGGCCTGAAGGGCGGCGACCCGCTCAAACAAATGATCGCTGCCGTTTCGGTGGGCATGTACCAGGGCGAGCCTGTGCTGGACCTGGATTACCTGGAAGACTCGGCTGCCGAGACCGACCTGAACGTGGTCATGACCAGCACCGGTGGTTTCATCGAAGTGCAGGGCACTGCCGAAGGCGCGCCATTCCAGCCGGCCGAGCTGAACGCTATGTTGGCCTTGGCCCAGAAGGGCATGACTGAAATTTTCGAACTGCAGAACGCCGCATTGGCCGACTGAACAGGCTTCAAGGAGAAGCGCCATGAATGACAGCCAGGTGGCCGTGCCGGAACCTTCCAAGGAAGTTCGCCAGTGGGCGATGTTGTGTCATTTCGCGGCGTTTCTGGGGTTGGTCTTCCCCTTCGGTAGCCTGATTGGGCCGCTGATTTTGTGGCAGATCAAGAAAGATATGCACCCGTTCATCAACGATCAGGGCAAGGAAGCCCTCAACTTCCAGATCACCGTGGCAATCGCCTGGATGGTCTGCATGGTGCTCGGGTTCGTGGTGATCGGCTTCCTGCTGATGGGTGTGCTGGTGATCGGAGCGTTGGTGCTGACGATCATTGCCGGTATCAAGGCCAATAAAGGCATTGCCTACCGTTATCCCCTCACCTGGCGCCCGGTTGAATAACCGAGCGCCCACAAAAAAACCGACAGCGATGTCGGTTTTTTTGTACCTGGAAAAAGACCTCAGATGGTCAGAGTCCAGTCGTAGTCCACGATCAGCGGTGCGTGCTGCGAGAAGCGCGGCTGGCGCGGCAGGCGTGCGCTGCGAACGAACCGGCGCAGACCTGGGGTCAGCAACTGGTAGTCGAAACGCCAACCCAGGTTGAGCATCTCGGCCTGTTCGTTATCCGGCCACCAGCTGTACTGGTCGCCCTCACGGCTGACTTCACGCAGGGCATCCACGTAGCCCATGTTGCCGACAATCTCGTCCATCCAGGCACGTTCCGGCGCCAGGAAGCCCGGGGATTGCTGGCTGTCGCGCCAGTTCTTGATATCCAGCTTTTGTTGCGCCACGTACAGCGAGCCACAGTAAATGTACTCGCGACGTTTGCGCCGCTGTTTATCCAGATAACGGGCGAAGTCGTCCATTAGCTTGAACTTCTGGTTCAAGTCTTCATCGCCGTTCTGCCCCGAAGGGAGCAGCAAGGTCGCGATGCTGACCTTGTCGAAATCGGCTTGCAGGTAGCGCCCGTAGCGGTCGGCTGTCTCGAAGCCGAGGCCGCTGATGACCGCCTTGGGTTGCAACCGCGAGTACAAAGCCACGCCACCTTGGGTGGGCACTTCGGCATCGCAGGCATAAAGGAAGTAGCCATCCAGTTGGAAGGCTGGGTCGTCCAGTTCAAAGGCGGAGGCGCGGGTGTCCTGCAGGCAGATGACGTCGGCATTCTGTGCTTGCAGCCAACTGAGCAAACCACGCTCGACTGCAGCCTGAATACCATTGACGTTCACACTGATGATCCGCATAAATGGCCCCAAAAATCGCGTGCGTGTATGATACACGCCGTCTACCTAATTAGCTAAATCCGTGGTATCTGAGGCTTTTTTCATGCAGGCGTATCAACGCGATTTCATTCGTTTTGCCATCGATCGCGGCGTTTTACGCTTCGGCGAGTTCACCCTCAAGTCCGGGCGCACCAGCCCGTACTTCTTCAATGCAGGCTTGTTCAACTCGGGTTCGGCCCTGGCCCAGCTGGGTCGTTTCTATGCGGCCGCCATCGTTGAAAGCGGTATTCCCTTCGACGTGCTGTTCGGCCCGGCCTACAAGGGAATCCCCCTGGCAGCGGCAACTGCCGTGGCGTTGGCCGAGCATCATGGCAAGGACCTGCCTTGGTGCTTCAACCGCAAAGAAGCCAAGGCCCACGGCGAAGGCGGTAGCCTGGTCGGGGCTCCGCTCAAGGGCGAAGTACTTATCATCGACGACGTGATCACCGCTGGCACCGCTATCCGTGAAGTGATGCAGATCATTGCTTCCCAGGAAGGCGCCAAGGCCGCTGGCGTGCTGATCGCGCTGAACCGCCAGGAGCGTGGCAATGGCGAATTGTCGGCGATCCAGGAAGTGGAGCGCGACTTCGGCATTCCGGTGGTGAGCATCGTGTCGTTGAATCAGGTACTGCAGTTCCTGGAAGATGATCCGCAGCTCAAGCAGCATCTGCCTGCTGTTCGCGCCTACCGCGAGCAGTTCGGCGTCTGACACAAATCCCCTGTGGGAGCGGGCTTGCCCGCGATAGCGGCGTATCAGGCGATGAAATTGTTGAATGCGCCGCCGTCATCGCAGGCAAGCCAGCTCCCACATTTGGACCGTGCACAAACAAAAGGCCCCGCTCAATCAAATTGAGCGGGGCCTTTTGTTTTCAGCGTTTAAGGACGCTTGCGGTTACTGATCAGCGTACCCATGCCGGTATCCGTGAAGATCTCCAGCAGTACCGCATTCGGCACGCGGCCATCGATGATCAGCGAGCTGCCGACGCCGCCTTGCACGGCTTCCAGCGCGCAACGGATCTTCGGCAGCATGCCGCCGTAGATAGTGCCGTCGGCGATCAAGTCGTCGACTTGCTGGGTGGTCAGGCCGGTCAGTACCTTGCCTTCCTTGTCCAGCAGGCCAGCGATGTTGGTCAGCAGCATCAGCTTTTCAGCCTTCAGTGCTTCGGCCACCTTGCCGGCCACGAGGTCGGCGTTGATGTTGTAGGACTCGCCGTTGGCGCCCACGCCGATTGGCGCAATTACCGGGATGAAATCACCTTTGACCAGCAGGTTCAGCAGGTCGGTGTTGATGCCGATCACTTCGCCCACTTGGCCGATGTCGATGATTTCCGGCTGGGTCATTTCCGGCGTCTGACGGGTTACCGTCAGTTTTTTCGCACGGATCAGCTCCGCATCCTTGCCGGTCAAGCCGATAGCGCTGCCGCCATGGCGGTTGATCAGGTTGACGATGTCCTTGTTGACCTGGCCGCCGAGGACCATCTCCACCACGTCCATGGTCTGCGCATCTGTGACGCGCATGCCATCGATGAAGTGGCTCTCGATCGACAAGCGCTTGAGCAGGTCGCCGATTTGCGGGCCGCCGCCGTGGACCACCACCGGGTTGATCCCCACGGCTTTCATCAACACGATGTCGCGGGCAAAGCCGGTTTTCAGCTCGTCGCTTTCCATGGCATTGCCGCCGTACTTGATCACCAGCGTCTTGCCGACATAGCGTCGAATGTAAGGCAACGCTTCGGAAAGAACTTTGGCGGTATTGGCAGCGGCTTCGCGTTCGAGGGTCATTCAGGGCTCCGGTAAAAAATCAGAACGGTAATTGGAGATCAGGGGCAACACGTTTCAACTGGGCGTGGAACACGTCCTTGATGCGCTGCAACTCAGCCTCGGTATCCGCCTCGAAACGCAGGACCAGCACCGGTGTGGTGTTGGACGCGCGAACCAGGCCCCAGCCTTTGGCGTAATCGACTCGCACACCATCAATGGTGGTCAGGTTGGCGCCTTCGCCCCATTGCGCATCGTGCAGTGCGTCAATGATGCTGAATTTGCTCTCCTCGGTCACATGGATATTGATCTCTGGCGTAGAAATATCATTCGGGAAGGTCTGAAACAGCTCCTGCGCCGTGGATTTTTCCTTGCTGAGGATCTCCAGCAGACGGGCGGCACTGTAAATACCGTCGTCGAACCCGAACCAGCGCTCCTTGAAGAACACGTGGCCGCTCATTTCGCCGGCCAGCAGGGCACCGGTTTCCTTCATTTTCTTTTTGATCAACGAGTGGCCGGTCTTCCACATTAGTGGCCGACCGCCGTATTCCTTGATCAGCGGCGTCAGGCGGCGGGTGCACTTCACGTCGAAGATGATCTCGGCGTTGGCGTTGCGCGCCACCACATCGCGGGCAAACAGCATCAGCAGGCGGTCGGCGAAGACGTTCTCGCCGGTGTTTGTCACTACACCCACACGGTCACCGTCACCGTCGAAAGCCAGGCCGACATCGGCCCCGGTTTCCTTGACCTTGGCGATCAGGTCCACCAGATTCTCGGGCTTGCCTGGGTCCGGGTGGTGGTTGGGGAAGTTGCCGTCGACGTCGCAGAACAGCGGGGTCACCTCGCAATTCAGGGCTTCGAGCAGTTGCGGGGCGATCACGCCGGCGGCGCCGTTGCCGCAGTCCACCACCACTTTCAGGCGGCGCGCGAGTTTGACGTCGCCAGTGATTTCGTCAGAGTAGCGTTGCAGGATGTCGACTTTGGTGATGCTGCCCTTGCCGCTGGTCAGATCGTTGTTTTTCAAGCGGTCGTGCAGGGCCTGGATCTGCTCGTTGGCGAGGGTGTCGCCGGCAATGACGATCTTGAAGCCGTTGTAGTCCGACGGGTTATGGCTGCCGGTGAGCATGACCCCGGATTTGCCGGCCAGTACGTTGGCGGCGTAGTACAGCGCAGGTGTTGGCACCAGGCCGACGTCGCTGACATGGCAGCCGCTGTCGGCGAGGCCCTGGATCAGTTGCTCGACCAGTTCCGGGCCGGACAGGCGGCCGTCACGGCCTACCGAAACGTTGGGCTCATCCTGAGCCAGGCTCTGGGCGCCGATGGCGCGGCCAATCCAGTAGGCGGTTTCGGCGGTCAGGGTCTTGGGCACTACGCCACGAATGTCATAGGCGCGAAAGATGCTGTCGGGAAAAGTCGGGGCTACTCGGGCTGCGGTACTCATCGCGGGGGGAAACTCCATCTGAAGGGGGCAAAGCTGGCCTGAATGTGGCTGACCGGCGGGCTCAAACTGAAGGGTATGACGGCGTTTTCGGCAGAGAGTTCGTGGTGCAAAAATGCCATCGGCGCTGGCACTCCGTGCTTTTTGATGCGTAATACATTGATTTCAATGACGAAATCTCGCTGAGAAGGTGCGCGCATTCTTCATCCTGGAAAGCCATGCGGTGGCATCGGGCCGGGCAAGGGCGCCCGGCCTGATTCAGCTTAGTCAGTGGCTGCCGGAATGCCCAAAACCACCTGCGCCGCGTTGTGTTTCAACAAATTCCTCAACCAGCTCGAAGTGCGCCTGTACCACCGGTACCAGCACCAGCTGGGCGATGCGTTCGCCGACAACGATGTTGAACGCGGTCTGGCCACGGTTCCAGCACGACACCATCAGTTCGCCCTGGTAGTCGGAGTCGATCAGGCCCACGAGGTTGCCCAGCACGATGCCATGTTTATGGCCCAGGCCGGAGCGCGGCAGGATCAAAGCCGCCAGGCCGGGGTCGCCGACATAGATCGACAGGCCGGTCGGAATGAGGATTGTCTGGCCCGGCTCAAGGACAGTGTCCTCCTTGAGCATGGCGCGCAGGTCAAGGCCGGCAGAGCCCGGTGTGGCGTAGGCCGGCAGTGGGAAATCGCTGCCGATGCGTGGGTCGAGGATCTTGGCTTGCAAAGCGTGCATGTGAATTAAACCTGGTTCAGCCGTTGGGCGATAAAAGAGATCAGTTGGCGGGCAATCTTGCCCTTGCTGGTCTGGGCGAAAAGGGTGGCGTGCAGATCGCGGTCAATCACGCTGCAGGCGTTTTCCTCGCTGTTGAAGCCGATGCTCGGGTTGGCGACATCATTGGCGACGATCAGGTCGAGGTTTTTGTCTTTCAGTTTGCGTGCGGCGTAGTCCAGCAGGTGTTCGGTCTCGGCGGCAAAGCCGACGCTGAACGGACGGTCCGGGCGCGTGGCGATGGTGGCCAGGATGTCCGGGTTGCGCACCATTTGCAGGAGCAGGCCGTCGCCGCTCGTAGGGTCTTTCTTGAGCTTTTGCGGGGCGACGACTTCCGGGCGGTAGTCTGCAACCGCTGCCGACGCGATGAACAGGTCGCAGGGAATAGCCGCTTCGCAGGCCGCCAGCATGTCGCGGGCGCTGACCACGTCGATTCGCGTGACCCGATCGGGGGTCGGCAAATGCACCGGGCCCGTGATCAAGGTGACGCGCGCGCCTGCCTCAACCGCCGCTTCTGCCAAGGCAAAGCCCATTTTTCCTGAGCTATGGTTGGTGATGTAGCGCACCGGGTCGATGTTTTCCTGGGTCGGGCCGGCGGTGATCAATACGTGCTTGCCGGTCAGGGCCAGGTGCTGGAAGCACTCGGCGGCGCACTGCGCCAGGTCGGTGGCCTCGAGCATGCGGCCCATGCCGACGTCGCCACAGGCCTGGCTGCCGGAGGCCGGGCCGAACACCTTGAGGCCGCGGCTTTGCAGGAGTTGGGTGTTGGCCTGGGTCGCCGGGTCACGCCACATGGCCTGGTTCATGGCCGGGGCGATGGCGACGGTGGCGTCGGTGGCTAGCACCAGGGTGGTCAGCAGGTCATCGGCGATGCCCTGGGCCAGGCGGGCGATCAGGTCGGCGGTGGCCGGTGCGATCAGCACCAGGTCGGCCCATTTGGCCAGTTCGATATGGCCCATGGCGGCTTCAGCTGCCGGGTCCAGCAGGTCGAGGTGAACCGGGTGGCCGGAGAGGGCCTGCATGGTCAATGGGGTGATGAACTCGCTGCCACCACGGGTCATGACCACGCGCACTTCGGCGCCTTGGTCCAGGAGCCTGCGAACCAGCTCTGCGCTCTTGTAGGCGGCGATACCGCCGCCGACGCCGAGAACGATGCGTTTCCGATACAGACGCTGCATTGGTTTGCCTTTCCAGTTCAGTGATGCCAGTTCAATGACGCCTGCGATGCCCCCTCCCCAGGGGAAATCGCAGGCAAAAAAGAGGGCTTAAGATAACACAGCGTCTGCCTGGCAACAGCGGCGCACGTACACACGGAGGTGGGATGAGTATTCGCGATTGGCCCGTAGCGGAGCGGCCGCGGGAGAAGCTTTTGGAGTGGGGGGCGGCGAGTCTGTCCGACGCCGAATTGTTGGCGATCTTCCTGCGCACCGGGGTTTCTGGCCGCAGTGCGGTCGACCTGGCGCGCCATTTGTTGGCGCAATTTGGTGGTTTGCGGCCGCTGCTGGAGGCGAGCCAGACGCTGTTCAGCCAGCATTTGGGGCTAGGGCCAGCGAAGTTTGCCCAGTTGCAGGCCGTGTTGGAAATGTCCCGCCGTCATATGGCCGAACGACTGCGCAGTGATTCGGTGCTGGAGAGCCCGCTGGCGGTGCGCAGTTACCTCAAGGCGCTGTTGCGGCATGAGCCTCATGAGACGTTTGGTTGCCTGTTTCTGGACTCGAAGCACCGGGTGCTGGGGTTCGAGGCGTTGTTTCAGGGCACCATCGACTCTGCGGTCGTTTACCCCAGGCAAGTGGTCAAGCGTGCCCTGGCCTACAACGCGGCGGCGCTGATCCTGTGTCATAACCATCCTTCCGGGAATGCGGAACCGAGTGCAGCTGATCGAAAAATGACCAAGTTGCTACAAAAGGCCCTGGAGGTGGTGGACGTGCGCGTGCTGGATCACATCATCGTGGGCGATGGTGACCCGCTGTCGATGGCTGAATACGGATGGCTGTAGGAGCCGGCTTGCCGGCGATAGCATCCATGAAACCCATGAGGTTTTCGGGACGCCATCGCCGGCAAGCCGGCTCCTACAAGGGCGGGGTCGGGGGTTCAGGTAGGGCGGTCAGGGTTTCAGGCTGACTTTGGAGAAGTCCTGTCGGCCGAACGGGCTGACCTTGTAGCCCTCGACATTCTTGCGGGTCAGCGCGAATGCCGTCGGGTGAGCCAGTGGCAGCCAGAGTGCCTGCTGCTGGATCTGGGCCTGGGCCTGCTGGTACAACTTGCTGCGCACGCCTTGTTCGCTGGTGGTCTTGCCCGCGCTGATCAGCTTGTCCAGGGCCGGGTCGCAATAACGGGCGAAGTTGGTGCCGGACTTCACTGCCGCGCAAGAGAATTGCGGCGTGAGGAAGTTATCCGGGTCGCCGTTGTCACCGGCCCAGCCCATGAACAACAGGTCGTGCTCGCCGGCCTTGGCACGGCGGATCAGCTCGCCCCATTCGATCACGCGAATTTCTGCCTGGATGCCGACCTTGGCCAGGTCAGCCTGCAGCAGTTGTGCGCCGAGGTTCGGGTTGGGGTTCAGCAGGCTGCCGGTGGGGCGGGTCCAGATCGTGGTCTTGAAGCCGTCCTTGAGGCCAGCCCGGTTCAGCAGGGCCTTGGCCTTGGCGAGGTCTTGTGGATAACCCGGCAGATCCTTGGCATAGCTCCAGGTGTTGGGCGGGTAAGGGCCATTGGCGGCTTCGGCAGTGCCTTCAAACACGGCCTTGAGGTAGCTGTCCTTGTCGAACGCCAGGTTGATGGCCTGACGCACTTCCGGTTTGTCCAGGGGCGGGTGCTGGGTGTTGATGGCGACAAACGCCGTCATGAATGCAGCGGTTTTTTCCACCTTCAACGCTGCGTCTTTGGCGGCTTCACCCACGTCCAGGGGCTTGGGCGACAGGGCGATCTGGCACTCATCACGGTGGAGTTTCTGCAGGCGCACGTTGGCGTCCGGCGTGATGGCGAAGATCAAGTTATCCACAGCCGGTTTGCCGGCAAAGTAGTCCGGGTTGGCCTTGTAGCGCACCACGGCGTCTTTCTGGAACCGCACGAACACGAACGGGCCGGTGCCGATCGGCTGGCTGTTGAGCTTCTCGGGGGTGCCGGCCTTGAGCAGTTTGTCGGCGTATTCGGCTGGGTAGATCGACGCGAAACCCATGCTCAGGGCGGCAAGGAAGGTGGAGTCGGCATGGTCCAGGGTGAAGCGCACGGTCAGTGGGTCGAGGGCGTCGATTTTCTTGACCAGTGTTGGCAGTTGCAGGGATTGCGCGTGCGGGAAGCCGCTTTGGGCGACCTGATGCCATGGGTTGGCCGGGTCTAGCATGCGTTCGAAGCTGAAGCGCACATCTTCGGCGGTCAGGGTGCGGCTTGGGGTGAAATACTCGGTGCGGTGGAATTTCACGTCCGGGTGCAGCTTGAAGGTATAGGTCAGGCCATCGGGCGAGACGTCCCAGCTGTCGGCCAGGCTTGGCACCAGCTTGCCGCTGGCCTCGTCGTAGTCCACCAGGCGGTTCATCAGCACGTCGGCCGAGGCGTTGGTGGTGGTCAGCGAGTTGTATTGCACCACGTCAAACCCTTCGGGGCTGGCCTCGGTACACACACTCAGGTTGGTGGCCGCCTGGGCCAGCGGCGCCATAAAGAGAGGGGCAAGCAATAGCGGTAGGGCAGCGAAGCGCATATTCGGTTTCCTTTGCAGATCGAAGGCCCATCTGCGAGTGCAGTCTGGAAAAAGCCTACCGTAGTGGTCTGATTGGCAAATGACTAGCCCATTTTTGCCTGTGCTTTTCGCCAAAATGCTGTTTTGATGACGCCTCAGCGCGTTTCGCCCTTCACTTTTCGGTGCGGGCGGGCGCTGTAAATCATTCTGTGCGACGAGCGGTCGGCTATTACAGCGGCCCCTCCTGGCAACGGTTCAGGCGTCTGCTGCCAAGATTTACGCCGGTAAAAACACACGGGCTGTTGTTGCACTGGGGTCTTTCTGGTATAAAGCAGCGCTCTTTTCTAGGGGCCCGGTTCCTTCGCTTGTAGGTGTAGCCGGTAAGACCCTAAAGAAACGCGGCGCCTGGCGCCAAATGACTGAGAGATTAAGCGGCCAACCCATGCCGGGTTGGGCATGTGGTTTTAGAGGGCTGAGGCATGTCGAGAGTCTGTCAAGTTACCGGTAAGGGTCCGGTGACTGGGAATAACATTTCCCACGCAAATAACAAAACCCGTCGTCGTTTCCTGCCGAACCTGCAGCATCACCGCTTCTGGGTTGAAGAAGAGAAACGTTTTGTTCGCCTGCGTGTATCTGCTAAAGGCATGCGTATCATCGACAAGCGTGGCATCACTGTCGTGCTGGCCGAAATCCGTGCCGCTGGCAAGATCTAAGGAGCTCTATCATGCGTGAATTGATTCGAATGATCTCTAGCGCCGGTACTGGTCACTTCTACACTACCGACAAGAACAAGCGTACTACCCCGGACAAGCTCGAAAAGAAAATGTTCGACCCGCGCGTTCGCAAGCACGTGATCTACAAAGAAGGCAAAATCAAGTAATTGATTTTCCTCCTTGTGAAAAAAAGCCCGTCTCTCACAAGTCGGGCTTTTTTTTGCCTGCGATTTACTGATCAGGCCTTCTGCTCGAACACCACGTAGATCTTGCGGCACGGTTCCAGTACTTCCCAGGTGCCGCTGAAACCAGCGGGAATCACGAAGCGGTCGCCGGCGCGCAGGGTCTTGGCATTGCCCGCGGCATCTCGCAATACCGAAACGCCCTGCACAATCTCGCAGTACTCATGTTCGGTGTAGTTGACCTTCCATTGCCCGACCTCACCTTCCCACACCCCGGCGCTCATCTGGCCGCACGGGCTGTTGTAGTGGTTGTAGATCGTTTGCTCCGGGTCGCCCTTGAGGATTTTTTCCGCAGCAGGGCGGTAGCGATCGGGGGCGGTGTTGGCTTGGCTGAAGTCGACGATGTCCTGGATGCTCATGTGCGTGTCCCGTCTGGCCTGCGGTTGGAGAGCCCAAAGTCTATGTTTATTAAAATGAACATCGCAAGGGCGTTTGCCGGCGTTATGTCAAATATATTGAAACATCCCCAGCCGCTGGTTTAGGGTGGCAACTGCCTTGAGCCGAACAGCTGGCTGGCCGGGCAAGAATTCTGTGAGGCTGCCGGGGGACATCGCCTGGCCCTTGTATTCAATAAGAGGAGGACACTCGCATGACCACCCTGACCCGTGCCGACTGGGAACAACGCGCCAAGGATCTGAAGATCGAAGGCCGCGCCTACATCAACGGCGAATACACCGCCGCTGCTTCCGGTGACACGTTCGAATGCATCAGCCCGGTCGATGGCCGCCTGCTGGCCACTGTTGCCAGCTGTGACGCCGCCGACGCCCAGCGCGCCGTGGAAAACGCTCGCGCCACCTTCAATTCCGGTGTGTGGTCGCGCCTGGCGCCGGCCAAGCGCAAGTCCGTCATGCTGCGTTTCGCCGCGTTGCTCAACGCCAATGCCGAAGAGCTGGCGCTGCTTGAAACCCTGGACATGGGCAAGCCAATCACCGACTCCCTGGAAATCGACGTACCCGGCGCCGCCAATGCCCTGAGCTGGAGCGGTGAAGCCATCGACAAGATCTACGACGAAGTCGCCGCCACCCCGCACAATCAGTTGGGTCTGGTGACCCGCGAGCCGGTCGGTGTCGTGGGCGCTATCGTGCCGTGGAACTTCCCGTTGATGATGGCCTGCTGGAAGCTCGGCCCGGCGCTGTCCACCGGTAACTCGGTGATCCTCAAACCGTCCGAAAAATCCCCGCTGACCGCCATCCGCATCGCGGCCCTGGCGGTTGAAGCCGGCATTCCAAAAGGCGTGCTGAACGTACTGCCAGGCTACGGCCACACCGTGGGCAACGCGCTGGCGGTGCACATGGACGTCGATACCCTGGTGTTCACCGGCTCTACCAAGATCGCCAAGCAATTGTTGATCCGCTCCGGCGAGTCGAACATGAAGCGCGTCTGGCTGGAAGCCGGTGGCAAGAGTCCGAACATCGTGTTTGCCGATGCCCCGGACCTCAAGGCCGCTGCCGAATCAGCGGCCGGCGCGATCGCCTTCAACCAGGGCGAAGTCTGCACGGCCGGTTCGCGTCTGCTCGTCGAGCGCTCCATCAAGGACAAATTCCTGCCGCTGGTGATCGAGGCCCTCAAGGGCTGGAAGCCGGGCAACCCACTGGACCCGGCGACCAACGTCGGCGCCCTTGTGGATACCCAGCAGATGAACACCGTGCTGTCCTACATCGAGGCCGGCCACGCCGATGGTGCGAAGCTGGTCGCGGGTGGCAAGCGCACCCTGGAAGAAACCGGTGGCACCTACGTCGAACCGACGATCTTCGACGGTGTGACCAACGCCATGAAGATCGCCCAGGAAGAGATCTTTGGCCCAGTCCTGTCGGTGATCACCTTCGACAGCGCCGAGGAAGCGGTGAAGATCGCCAACGACACCGTCTACGGCCTGGCCGCAGCGGTGTGGACTGCCGACATCTCCAAGGCGCACCTGACCGCCAAGGCACTGCGTGCCGGTAGCGTGTGGGTCAACCAGTACGACGGCGGCGACATGACCGCCCCGTTTGGTGGCTTCAAGCAGTCGGGCAATGGCCGCGACAAGTCGCTGCACGCGTTCGACAAGTACACCGAGCTGAAGGCGACCTGGATCAAGCTGTAAGCAACACTGCTGGCAACATGTGGGAGCCGGCTTGTGTGGGAGCTGGCTTGCCTGCGATAGCATCACCTCAGTTCATCTGAACAACCGAGGTGCCTGCATCGCAGGCAAGCCAGCTCCCACATAAGCCCGCTCCCACACTGTTTTGTGTGACCTCAAAAATGATCCACAGGAGCGTGGAAATGCGTTGGGCGACTTATTTCGCCGTCTTGGCCTCAGTCCTCAGCGTCGGCCTGGCCCTGGGTGTGAGCATGCCGCTGGTGTCCCTGCGCCTTGAAAGCTGGGGCTACGGCAGTTTTGCGATTGGGGTGATGGCGGCGATGCCAGCCTTTGGCGTCCTGCTGGGAGCCAAAGTCTCCAGCAGGATGGCGTCATGGCTGGGCACCGCCAACCTGATGCGCCTGTGCTTGTGGGCGGGCGCGGTGTCCATTGGCTTGCTGGCGATCCTGCCAAGCTACCCGGTGTGGCTGGTGCTGCGGCTGATGATCGGGGTGATCCTCACCATCGTGTTTATCCTCGGCGAAAGCTGGATCAACCAGTTGGTGGTGGAGCAATGGCGCGGCCGGCTGGTGGCGCTGTATGGCTGCAGTTATGCCTTGAGCCAGCTGTCGGGGCCGCTGCTGCTGGGAGTGCTGGGCACCGACCATGACTACGGTTTCTGGGTGGGCGTGGGTTTGCTGATGGTAGCGCCCTTGTTGTTGCTGGGCCGCAGCGGTGCGCCGACCGCCGAATCCTTCAGCGTGACCCTGGGCGACCTGTGGCGCTTCTGCCTGAGCCTGCCGGCAATTGCCTGGGCGGTGGCCTTGTTCGCCGCGTTCGAAGCAATGATTCTGACGCTGCTGCCGGTGTATTGCCTGCAACAGGGCTTCACCGCCGAAATCGCCTTGGCCATGGTCAGCACGGTGGTGGTCGGCGATGCGCTGTTGCAGTTGCCTATCGGCGCGCTGGCCGACTACCTGCCGCGGCGCACGCTGTTTCTGAGTTGTGCGGTGCTGTTGCTGGCCTCGAGCCTGGCGATTCCCGTGGTGTTGCACACGCTGGTGATCTGGCCGGTGTGGGTGTTGTTCGGCGCCAGTGCGGGCGGGTTGTTCACCCTGTCGTTGATCTTGATCGGCGAGCGTTATCGCGATGATGCGCTGGTGCGCGCCAATGCCCACATCGCGCAGTTGTGGGGGATCGGTTGCCTGATCGGGCCGTTGGTGGCCGGCGCGGGCAGCCAGTGGATCAGCGGGCATGCGTTGCCGCTGTTGATGGCTGCCGGGGCGTTGGGTCTGGTGGTGCTGCTGTTGCGCCAAGGCGCATTCGGCGCCGCACAACCTGCCTGAAATACAACCCCTGTAGGAGCCGGCTTGCCGGCGATTGAGGTATGTCAGTCAACAAATTATTCGGCCGACACTCCGCTATCGCCAGCAAGCCGGCTCCTACAGCATGCGTTCCAGGCCAACGCTGGTGGCGAACCACGCATTGAACCGCCGCCACCAACTGCCCGGCTCTCGGGTCAGGGTGTGCAACTGGCCGTTGTCTTCAGTCACCCACACCACCTGGCCATCCTGCAATTTCGCTTCGTAGCTCAAGGCAGGCGCCATGCCCTGCAGCGCCAAGTTGCGAACGTGCTCCGCCAGCTCGGGACTGTCCACCAGCACGCCGACTTCGGTGTTCCACAACACCGAGCGCGGGTCGAAATTGAACGAGCCGATAAACGACTTCTCGCGATCAAAGATCATCGCCTTGCTGTGCAGGCTGGAGTCCGAACCGCGGAACGTGCCGCGACGAAACAGGTGCGGGCCGCTGCCGCCCCCGGCATCGCCCGGTTGGCGACGCAGCTCGTAGAGTTTCACGCCGTGCTCGAGCAACGCCTTGCGGTAGGGCGCGTAGCCACCGTGCACGGCAGGCACGTCCGTCGCCTCCAAAGAGTTGGTCAGCAGGCTAACCGAGACGCCCGCATCCGCGCGGCCGGTGAGGTAGAGCAGGCCGGGTTGCCCCGGCACAAAGTACGCCGAGATCATCATCAACTCGTGATTGACCCCTTCCAGCTCCGGCGCCAATTGGGTGGTCAGCAGCAGTCGCGGGTCCGGCTCGGCCGTGGCCAATACCTTGCTGGGTGCATCCCACAGCGCCTGGTTCCAGGCCCAGATCAGTTCGCGCCGCCAGGTATCCATGCGCGGTTGGGTCTGGTAAGTGCGCAAGCGGTTGTACAGTGCGTGGTTCTGCTGGCGTGATTCGGCCAGCGAGGCCTCCAAGCGCACGCGGGCAGCGGCCAGGTCGCCTTTGGACGGGGCGCTGGAAACAAACTCATCGATGGGTTTGCTCAGGGCACTGTTCCAGTACTGGTCAAAGCTGTGGCCCAGTTGCTCGGCCACCGGGCCCACGCTGAGCATGTCGATGTCGGTGAAATTCAGGTTGGGCTCGGCGTCGAAATATTCATCCCCCAGGTTGCGCCCGCCCACGATGGCCACGCTGTTGTCGGCCAGCCACAGCTTGTTGTGCATGCGCCGGTGTTGCAGCGACAAGTTGAACAGGCGGCCCATGGCCCGGGTTACGCCCGTGCTGCGCCCCAGGTGCAGCGGGTTGAACAGGCGAATCTCGATCTTGGGGTGGGCGGCGAGGGTGGCGATGATCTGGTCAAGGCCATCGCTGGTAGTGTCGTCCAGCAGGATGCGGATGCGCACGCCCCGGTCGGCGGCCTTGAGCAGCTCGTCCACCAGCATGCGGGTGCTGATACCGTCGTGCACGATGTAGTACTGCAGGTCGAGGCTGACCTGGGCGTTGCGGATCAGTTCGGCGCGGGCCATGAAGGCTTCGCTGCTGTTGGGCAGCAGGCGAAAGCCCGAGCGTCCTTGATAGGGCGCCGCCTGGGCCTGGATCGAGCGGCCGAATGAGGATTGCGCTGCGGGCAGTGCGTCGCTGGGGACGCGCGGTACATCCACCGTCGCACAGCCACCCAGCGCCAGGGCGCCCAGCATTAAAAACGGTAAAAGCCGTCGAATCATCAAGGGCGCTGCTTCCAGTTCAGGGCGGTTGTGGGCATATGACGGCCATTTCCCGCGAAAGGTCAGTCGGCCGCCTCAGCCAGCAACTTGATTGCCGCGGCACCGACCTTGCGCACCGCGTCTTCAATCTGCGGGGTTGGCTTGGCAGCGTAGTTCATGCGCAGGCAGTTCCGGTATTTGCCGGAGGCAGAAAAGATACTGCCCACCGCCACCTGTACGCCCTGTTCCACCAGGCCACGGTTGAGTTTGAGCGTGTCGAAACCTTCGGGCAGCTCTACCCAGAGCATAAAGCTGCCCTGGGGGCGACTGGCCCGGGTGCCGGCTGGGAAGTAGCGGCTGACCCAGTCGATCATCAAGTCGCGATTGCGCTGATATTGGGTGCGCATCCGCCGCAAATGTGGCTCGAAGTGCCCGCCTTTGAGAAATTCGGCGATGGCGATCTGCGGTTGGGTCGCGGTGGAGCCGGTGCTGATGTATTTCATGTGCAGCACCCGTTCCAGGTAGCGCCCGGGCGCCACCCAGCCAATGCGCAGCCCGGGCGCCAGGGTTTTCGAGAACGAACTGCACAGCAGCACGCGGCCGTCTTCGTCGAACGACTTGATGGTGCGCGGGCGAGGGTAGCTGTAGGCCAGCTCGCCATACACATCGTCTTCGATGATCGCCACGTCAAAGCGCTGTGCCAGGGTCAGCAATGCTTTTTTGCGGGCCTCCGGCATGATGTAGCCCAACGGGTTGTTGCAGTTGGGCGTGAGTTGGATGACCTTGATCGGCCACTGTTCCAGGGCCAGTTCAAGGGCTTCGAGGCTGATCCCGGTGATGGGATCGGTGGGGATTTCCAGGGCTTTCATGCCCAGGCCCTTGAGGGTCTGCATGGCGCCGTGAAAGCTCGGCGAATCCACGGCAACGATATCGCCGGGCTCACAGATGGCGTGGATGCTGGCGGACAGTGCTTCGTGGCAACCGGTGGTGATCACGATGTCCTCGGCGGTCAGCTGGCAGCCCGAATCCAGTGACAGCCGCGCAATCTGCTCACGCAGTTCCATACAGCCGAGGATGTTGTCGTAATACAGGCCCGGCAGATCCTGGCGTCGGCTGACCCGTGCGAGGCTGCGCAGCAGGGGTTTCATGGTGGGCGACAATACGTCTGGCATACCCCGGCCCATCTGTATGACGTCTTTGCGCGGCACGGCGCGAATCAGATCGAGCACTTGGTCCCACTGCGAAATCTCCACCGGACGCTGTGCCGGACGCCCCACTTCAGGTAACGCCGGCAGCTCGCGGCCGACCGGCACAAAGTAGCCGGATTTGGGCTTGGGCATCGCCAGGCCGTTGTCTTCCAGCAGGCGGTAGGCCTGCTGCACGGTGCTCAGGCTGACCCCGTGTTCCACGCTTAAGGCCCTGACCGAGGGCAAGCGGTCGCCCGGGCGGTAGAAGCCCTGTTCGATGCGGGTGCCCAGCAGTTCGGCGAGGTTGACGTAGAGGGTCATGGCGGTCGCTCCCAAGGGACCAGTACAGATAAGGCGAAAATACAGGATTCAGCCGTCGATAGGCAGCTTCTGTATGTATTTAATAAAAGTTGGTTGAATCTGTATTGGTTTTGGCCGTCCGCCCATTCTAGTCACTCATGGCAACAAGCAAATGAGGGGCAGCAAAATGAGCGGCATGAGCGATGTGCGGTTGGCGTTATACAGCCAGGAACTGGAGGCCGGAGAGGAGCGGGCGAGGGCGCCGCGCAATATCAGTCGCTGGGACCTGTTCTGGCACCGTCGCCACACCCGCAAGGCGTTGCTGCACCTGACCCGCGAGCAGTTGCGCGATGTTGGGCTGACAGTGGAACAGGCACGCCAGGAAGGTCTTAAACCCTTCTGGCGTGATTGATCAGACCAGTTCCTTGAGGCGGTGCCAGAGCATGCCCAGGGCCAGCAGCGGCGAGCGCAGGTGCTTGCCGCCTGGGAAGGTGATGTGTGGCACCTGGGCGAACAGATCGAAGCGGCCCTGCTGCTGGCCGCTGATGGCTTCGGCCAGCAGCTTGCCCGCCAGGTGCGTGGCATTGAGACCGTGGCCCGCGTAGGCCTGGGCGTAATACACATTGGGCTGGTCGGCCAACCGGCCAATCTGCGGCAAACGGTTGGCACCGATACCGATCATGCCGCCCCATTGGTAGTCGATTTTCACGTTGGCCAGTTGCGGGAACACCTTGAGCATTTTCGGACGCATGTAGGCGCCGATGTCCTGGGGATCGCGGCCGGAATAGTGACAGGCACCACCGAACAGCAGGCGTCGGTCAGCGGACAGTCGGAAGTAGTCCACCGTCACCCGCTGGTCGCACACCGCCATGTTTTGTGGCAACAGGTCGTGGGCCTGCGCTTCGCTCAGCGGCTCAGTGGCGATGATGTAGCTGCCGGCTGGCAGCACCTTGCCGCCCAACTGTGGGTTCAGGTCATTCAGGTAGGCGTTGCAGGCCAGTACCAGGGTCTTGGCGCGTACGTTGCCCGAGGCGGTGTGCACGTTGACCTCGGGGCCGTAGTCGATGCGGGTCACTTCGGATTGTTCGTACAGCTCCACGCCCAATTGCTGCGCGGCAGCTGCTTCGCCGAGGGCCAGGTTCAGCGGGTGCAGGTGGCCGGAACCCATGTCGATCATGCCACCCACATAGCGCTCGGAGCCGATCACGCTGCTCATCTCGTCGGCTTGCAGCAGGCGCACTTCGTGACGATAGCCGAGGCTTCGCAGTTCTTCGGCGTCTTCGGCCAGGCCATGCAGGTCGCGGGGTTTGTTGGCGAGGTCGCAATAGCCCCAGGTCAGGTCACAAGGGATCTGGTAACGCTCGATGCGCTCGCGCACGATCTCCACCGCTTCGAGGCCCATCAGTTTCATCTGGCGCACGCCGTCGGTGCCGATCACGTGGGTGAACTGGTCCAGGCCATGGCCGACGCCCCGGATCAACTGGCCGCCGTTGCGCCCGCTGGCGCCCCAGCCGATCTTGCGCGCTTCCAGCAGCACCACGCGCAAACCTCGCTCAGCCAGTTCCAGCGCGGTGTTGAGCCCTGAAAAACCGCCGCCGATGACGCACACATCTGCCGTCACTTCACCGGCCAGCGCCGGGTAATCGGGTTGCGGCACGCTGCTGGCGGCGTAGTAGGAAGCGGTGTGCCGGGCGCTGGCGGTCATGGGGAGCATCCCTGTTTGGAAAATTTGACGCAGGATACAGCGGTCGGGCGAAGCTGTCTCACCGCAGGCTTTTGCGGCAGAATCCACGCCTATTCGCCGTTCGGTACGTGTTTCGATGAGTTGCAACAGTCAGAAAATCAGCGCGCTGCGCCGTCAGATCCCATCGTTCGAGTGCGTCCCGGGTTGCCACGACTGCTGTGGGCCGGTGACCACCTCGCCCGAGGAAATGTCGCGCCTGCCGCGCAAGACCGCTGCCGAGCAGGATGCGGCCATGGACGAGTTGAACTGCGTGCACCTGGGGCCAAACGGCTGCACGGTGTACGACGAGCGCCCGCTGATCTGCCGATTGTTCGGCACCACCAAGACGTTGCCGTGCCCGAACGGGCGGCGGCCGGTGGAGCTGATTCACCCACGGGTGGAAAAGCAGATCCATGAGTACATGGCCAGCACTCGGCAAGTGCTGGTTTAACTCGGTTAATGTGGGAGCTGGCTTGCCTGCGATGACGGTGGGTCAGTCGCCACCGCTATCGCAGGCAAGCCAGCTCCCACATTTGACCGAGTTGTGTCATTTGGTTAATCAGGAATTGGCAGGTTCAGGCTTTCTTTCACTTCTTCCATCACGATATAGCTCTTGGACTCCCGCACATGGGGCAGTTTGAGCAGGATGTCGCCCAGCAACTTGCGGTACGACGCCATCTCGGAAATCCGCGCTTTCACCAAGTAGTCGAAGTCGCCTGACACCAGGTGGCATTCCAGCACGTGGGGCAGTTTCAGCACGGCGCGGCGAAACTCTTCAAAGGTGTCGCCAGACTTGTAATCGAGGCTGATCTCGACAAATACCAGCAAACTACCCTTCAAATGCTGCGGGTTCAGCCGTGCGTTGTAGCCCATGATGATCCCCTCGCGCTCCAGCCGACGGACCCGTTCGGTGCACGGCGTGGTGGACAGCCCGACCTTTTCTCCCAGCTCCGTGAACGAGATTCGCCCATCGGTTTGCAGGATGCGCAGGATGTTGCGGTCGATCTTGTCCAGCTCCCGCTTGGTCTGGGTGTTCGTACGCATAGGGGATACGCCTCTGTGAAAAGGGTTTTTGCCAAGAATTGTCGCCAAATATAGGCACTTATATAGTGAAATGCACTGGCAATAGTTTTTTACACTGCGCACATCATTGCTCGAACAACACACGTCAGCGGCCATGCCCGCGATGAGGATATAAAAATGCGCGTTCTGGTCTTGGGTAGCGGCGTCATTGGTGTGACCAGTGCCTACTATTTGGCTCGGGCCGGCTTTGAAGTCGTGGTCGTCGACCGTCAGCCTGCCGCTGCCATGGAAACCAGTTTCGCCAACGCCGGCCAGGTGTCTCCAGGCTATGCGTCGCCCTGGGCCGCGCCAGGCGTGCCGCTCAAGGCCATCAAATGGCTGCTGCAACGCCACGCGCCGCTGGCGATCAAGGCCACCGCCGATATCGACCAATACCTGTGGATGGCGCAGATGCTGCGCAACTGCACCGCCAGCCGTTATGCGGTGAACAAAGAGCGCATGGTGCGTTTGTCCGAGTACAGCCGTGACTGCCTCGACGAACTACGCGCCGAGACCGGCATTGCCTACGAAGGCCGCAGCCTGGGGACTACCCAGCTGTTCCGCACCCAGGCCCAGTTGGACGGTGCCGCCAAGGACATCGCCGTGCTGAAAGAGTCCGGCGTGCCTTTTGAGCTGCTCGACCGCGCCGGCATCGCCCGCGTTGAACCGGCCCTGGCCAGCGTCACCGACATCCTCGCCGGCGCCCTGCGCCTTCCGAACGACCAGACCGGCGACTGCCAGATGTTCACCACTCGCCTGGCCGAGATGTGCAAGCAACTGGGCGTGGAATTCCGCTTCGAACAAGATATCCAGCGCCTCGACTACGCCGGCGACCGCATCAACGGCGTGTGGATCGATGGCAAGCTGGAAACCGCCGACCGTTACGTGCTGGCCCTCGGCAGCTACTCGCCGAAGCTGCTCAAGCCGCTGGGGATCAAGGCGCCGGTGTACCCGCTCAAGGGTTACTCGCTGACCGTGCCGATCACCAACCCGGCGATGGCGCCGACTTCGACCATTCTGGACGAGACCTACAAGGTCGCGATCACCCGTTTCGACAACCGCATCCGCGTTGGCGGCATGGCTGAAATAGCTGGTTTTGACCTGTCGCTGAACCCGCGTCGACGTGAAACCCTGGAGATGATCGTCAACGACCTTTATCCTCAGGGCGGCGATTTGACCGAGGCCAGCTTCTGGACCGGCCTGCGCCCGACCACACCCGACGGCACGCCGATTGTGGGTGCCACACCGTTCAAGAACCTGTTCCTGAACACCGGCCACGGTACCCTCGGCTGGACCATGGCCTGTGGCTCCGGCCGCCTGCTGGCCGACCTGATGGCGAAGAAAACCCCGCAAATCAGTGCTGCTGGCCTCGATATTTCCCGTTACGGCAACCACCAGGAGTCCGCAAAACATGTCAATCCAGCGCCAGCTCACCAATGAGCGCATGAGCCAGATCGTTGTCCACAGCGGCACCGTATACCTGGCAGGGCAAGTCGGCGACGACATGAGTGCCGGAATTGAACAGCAGACCCGTGAAACCCTGGCCAATATCGAGCGCTTGCTGGACTTGGCCGGCACCGACAAGAGCAAGTTGCTGTCGGTGACGATCTACCTCAAAGACATTGATGCCGACTTTGCCGGCATGAACGCGGTGTGGGACAAGTGGCTGCCCAAGGGCGTCGCTCCGGCCCGTGCCACGGTTGAAGCCAAGCTGTGCGAACCGGAAATCCTGGTAGAGCTGTCCGTCGTGGCGGCGCTGCCTTAAACCTGGATCCCTCTCCCGGTGCCGACGTTGTCGGTCGGTGCCGGTTTTTCTTTACTCTGCCGCCTAGAAGCCTGCCGCCATGCGTCCTGCCCGTGCCCTGATCGATCTCCAAGCCCTGCGCCACAACTACCAATTGGCCCGTGAAGTCACGGGGGCCAAGGCGCTTGCCGTGGTCAAGGCCGATGCCTACGGCCATGGTGCCGTGCGTGTGGCCCAGGCGTTGGAAGCCGAGGCCGATGGGTTTGCCGTGGCGTGCATCGAAGAGGCATTGGAGCTGCGCGCAGCCGGCATCCGGGCGCCGGTGCTGTTGCTCGAAGGCTTTTTTGAGGCCGACGAGCTGCCGCTGATCAACGAGCATGATTTTTGGTGCGTGGTGCATTCGTTGTGGCAGTTGGAGGCAATCGAGCAGGCCAGGCTGAGCAAGCCGCTGACCGTCTGGCTCAAGCTCGACTCCGGCATGCACCGGGTTGGCTTGCACCCCAAGGATTACCACGAGGCGTACCAGCGCCTGCTGGCCAGTGGCAAAGTCGCCAAGATCGTCTTGATGAGCCACTTCGCCCGCGCCGATGAACTCGACTGCGTGCGCAGCAATGAACAAGTGGCGGTGTTTGAAGCGGCGCGCCAAGGTTTGTCGGCCGAGGTCAGCCTGCGTAACTCGCCGTCGGTCATGGGCTGGCCGAATGTGTCCAGCGACTGGGTACGCCCGGGCATCATGCTCTATGGCGCCACGCCGTTTGGCGAAGACCAGGCGGTGGCCGCACGTTTGCAGCCGGTGATGACCCTGGAGTCCAAAGTGATTTCTGTGCGTGAGCTGCCGGCTGGCGAGCCGGTGGGCTATGGCGCCAAGTTCATCACGCCCAAGCCGATGCGCATTGGCGTGGTTGCCATGGGCTACGCCGATGGCTACCCGCGTCATGCGCCGACCGGCACGCCGGTACTGGTCGCGGGGCAACGTAGCCAATTGCTGGGCCGCGTATCCATGGACATGCTGTGCATCGACCTGACGGACGTGCCCCAGGCCGGCCTCGGTTCCACGGTGGAGCTGTGGGGCAAAAACATCCTCGCCAGTGATGTTGCGGTGGCCGCCGAGACCATCCCTTACCAGATCTTCTGCAACCTGCGCCGCGTGCCAAGGCTCTATTCCGGCGCTTGACCGCCGGGTACGAACGCAGGTGCCCGGGATTTAGGCCCAAGTGTTGTAAATACTGAACGCTGTCGCCATGATAACGCTCAATTACAACAACGCCTGAATCCTAGGAGGCTCCTGCATTGGACGTCGGCGAACGACTGCAATCCATCCGTAAACTCAAGGGTCTTTCCCAGCGTGAGCTCGCCAAGCGTGCGGGTGTCACCAACAGCACCATTTCGATGATCGAAAAAAACAGCGTCAGCCCCTCGATCAGCTCCTTGCGCAAGGTGCTGGGTGGCATCCCCATGTCCATGGTCGAGTTCTTTTCCGAGGAGATCCTCCAGGAAATACCGACGCAGATCGTCTATAAAGCCAATGAGCTGATCGACATCTCCGACGGTGCCGTCACCATGAAACTGGTAGGCCGGGCGCACCCCAGCCGGGCAATTGCGTTCCTGAACGAGATCTACCCGCCAGGCGCCGACACCGGCGAAGAAATGCTCACCCATGAGGGCGAAGAAACCGGGATTCTGGTGGAAGGCCGCCTGGAATTGGTGGTCGGTCTTGAAACTTTTGTGCTCGAAGCCGGCGATAGCTACTACTTTGAAAGCACCAAGCCCCATCGTTTTCGCAACCCGTTCGATGTGCCGGCGCGACTAATCAGCGCAGCCACACCGGCGAACTTTTGACAGAAGAGGCGTGCTGCCAGCGTTGCAGACACACCCGCAGCTTTAACCGTGGCGCCGAATCTCCCTTTATTTAATAGGGTTGTTTCGGCCGGGCGGGCTAACCGTTATACTTTCGCCGCCTGCGAAACCGTGGCCGCAGGCGTGAATAGCCACCATTGAGGGTGAACGCGTGAACCTAATTATGAAAATGCTGGCTGCACCAGCAACCGTACTGGCCCTATGGGCTGTCAGCGCTCAAGCTGCGACCAATGATGAAATTGCCAAGCGCCTGGAGCCCGTGGGCCAGGTCTGTGTCCAGGGCCAGGAATGCAAGGGCATGGAAGTGGCCGTGGCCGCAGGTGGCGGCGGTGCTGCCAAGACCCCGGATGACGTGATCGCCAAGCACTGCAACGCGTGCCACGGTACTGGTTTGCTGGGCGCCCCGAAAATAGGTGACACCGCCGCCTGGAAAGACCGCGCCGACCACCAGGGTGGCCTCGACGGCCTGCTGGCCAAGGCCATCACCGGCCTGAACGCCATGCCGCCCAAAGGCACCTGCGCCGATTGCTCGGATGATGACCTCAAAGGTGCGATCAAGAAGATGTCCGGCCTCTGATCAACCGATCTTCGCCAAAAAAGCCGCTTTTAAGCGGCTTTTTTTTGTGCCCGCGATTTGTGTTTCAACGCTGTTCATTGCAGCAAAGACCCGGCAAGCTCGGTCCAACCCCTAATCATGGAATGTTCGGGAGGGTCGGATGGTGCAGTTGTGTTCAATCGAGCAAGCAGTTGACGACGTACTGGCGCGCTTGCCGGCGCATATCCACATGGGCATGCCGTTGGGCCTGGGCAAGCCCAACCTGTTCGTCAACGCGCTGTACCGGCGTATCGCCAAGTTGCCAGAGCGGCAACTGACGATCTACACCGCCTTGAGCCTGGGTCGTCCGCCTTTTGGTGATGGTTTGCAGAAGCGCTTTCTCGGGCCTTTTATCGAGCGAGTGTTCGGCGATTACCCCGAGTTGGATTTCCTCGCTGACCTGCACAAGGACAGCCTGCCGGCCAATATTCGCGTTCAGCAGTTCTTCATGCAGCCTGGTAGTTTGCTCCACAGCCGTTCGGCGCAGCAGGACTACGTCAGCAGCAACTACAGCCACGCTGCGCGCGACATCAACGCCGCCGGCCTGAACCTGGTGGCGCAACTGGTCGCCAGCAGTGCCGAACACCCCGATCGCCTGAGCCTGAGCTGCAACCCGGATATCACCCTCGACCTGCTACCGATGATCGCCAAGCGCCGCGACGCCGGGGAAACCATCCTGGTGGTGGGCCAGGTCCACAGCGACTTACCCTACATGCCGGGGGATTCCGAGCTGGGCATGGACGCGTTCGATTACCTGATCGATGAAAAAGACAGCACCACGCTGTTCTCCACACCGAACATGCCGGTGGGGTTCCAGGACCATTTCATCGGTCTGCATGCCAGCACGCTGGTGCGCGATGGCGGCACGTTGCAGATCGGCATCGGCTCCATGGGCGATGCGTTGACCGCCGCGTTGCTGGCCCGTCAGGCTGATAACGAAGCCTACCGCTTGTTGCTGACCGACCTTGATGTGTACCAGTGGGCGCCGCTGATCAGCCATGAAGGTGGCGTCGCGCCGTTTGCGCGGGGCCTGTATGGCTGCAGCGAGATGTTCGTCAACGGCTTGCTCGTGCTGGCGGATGCCGGGATCGTACGGCGCAAGGTGTACCCGGATGTGGCCACCCAGGAGCAGGCCAACGCCGGCACGCTGGACGACGCCGCGCAGCCCGACGGTGTATCGATCCATGGAGGTTTCTTCCTCGGGCCGCGCAGTTTTTACCAGCGTTTGCAGGAAATGACCCACGCCAAGCGTCTCGAATTCAACATGACCCGCATCAGCTACATCAACGAGCTGTACGGCCAGGAAGAACTCAAGCGCCTGCAGCGCCTGGATGCACGGTTTATCAACAGCGCGATCATGGTCACGCTGCTGGGCGCGGGCGTTGCCGACCAGCTGGAAGACGGCCGCGTACTCAGTGGCGTGGGCGGGCAATACAACTTTGTCGCCCAGGGCCATGCACTGGAAGGGGCGCGCTCGATCCTGATTTTGCGCAGCTGGCGCGAATCGGCGGGAGAGGTGAGTTCCAATATCGTCTGGGACTACGGCCACTGCACCATTCCGCGACACCTGCGGGACATTGTCATCACCGAATATGGTATTGCCGACTTGCGCGGTCAGACGGATGCCAACGTGATCGAGGCGTTGCTCAAGATCACTGACTCACGCTTCCAGGATGATTTGATCGAGCAGGCGCAAAAGGCCGGCAAGCTGCCCGAGGGTTTCCAGTTGGAGCCGCGTTTTACCGACAACACCCCGGAACGGCTCAAGGGCATTCAGGCGCGGCATCGACGGTTGTTTCCGGAGTACCCGCTGGGCAGCGATTTCACGGAGGAAGAGCGGGATCTGTTGCGGGCGTTGAACTGGCTCAAGAGCAAATTCAAGCTGACGGAGATTCTGGAGTTGGGCAAGGCTGCGTTGGACGCGCCGGAGCCGGAGGCGTTTCCCGGGCATTTGAAGCGGATGGGGTTGGATAAGCCTGAAGGCTTGAAAGAAGACCTCTACCAGCGCCTGCTACTGGCCGGCCTACAGGCCACCGCACACTAACAGCCACCACAACCTCCCTGTAGGAGCCGGCTTGCCGGCGATGAGGTCCTTGAAGTCATCACAAGACTCAAGGCCGCCATCGCCGGCAAGCCGGCTCCTACAGGGATTTGGTGTTATTCGATGAAGGTGACTACGCCACCGGCCAACGATTTCACCCGCGCCAGCGACTCAACCCGGTAACCCTGCGCATCCAGCTCCGCACGACCACCCTGGAACGACTTCTCGATCACGATCCCCAAGCCGGCCACGGTAGCGCCAGCTTGCTTGATGATCGAAATCAGCGCCTGGGACGCCTTGCCGTTGGCCAAAAAGTCATCGATCACCAGCACGCGGTCGCTGCTGGTCAGGTGGCGTGGGGAGATCGCCACGGTGCTTTCGACCTTCTTGGTGAAGGAGTACACCGTCGCCGACAACAGGTTTTCGGTCAGGGTCAGGGACTGTTGCTTGCGCGCGAAGATCACCGGCACGCCCAGGTTCAGGCCGGTCATGATGGCCGGTGCTATCCCTGAGGCTTCGATGGTGACGATCTTGGTGATGCCCGAGTCCTTGAACAGCGCGGCGAATTCGTCGCCGATCAGTTTCATCAGTGCCGGGTCGATCTGGTGGTTCAGAAAGGCGTCGACCTTGAGTACCTGATCGGAAAGCACGATGCCTTCTTCGCGAATTTTCTTGTGCAGTGCTTCCACGGAAAGCTTCCTCTGTTGACGCAACGGGCGCCGAAAGTAGATTAAAAAGTAGTCGATTCTAGCGCTTCAACATCGCGCGTATATCCGCCAGCGCGGTGTTGCCGCGAACGGCCTTCACCTCGGTCGGGGTGTCGTCGTTGCCTTCCCAGGCCAGGTCATCCGGCGGCAGTTCATCCAGGAACCGGCTGGGGGCACAATCGATGATTTCGCCGTATTGCTTGCGCTTGGCGGCAAAGGTAAAGGCCAGGGTCTGACGTGCGCGGGTAATGCCCACGTAGGCCAGCCGGCGTTCTTCCTCGATGGTGTCAGCTTCGATGCTGGAGCGGTGTGGGAGGATTTCCTCTTCCATGCCCATGATGAACACGTAGGGGAATTCCAGACCCTTGGACGCATGCAAGGTCATCATTTGCACGCCCTCGGCGCCATCTTCTTCTTCCTGCTGGCGCTCGAGCATGTCGCGCAGCACCAGCTTGCCGATGGCGTCTTCGACGGTCATCTCGCCGTCTTCGTCTTTCTCCAGGGTGTTCTTCAGCGCTTCGATCAGGAACCAGACGTTGCCCATGCGGTAATCCGCGGCCTTGTCGCTGGAACTGTTGGTGCGCAGCCAGTTTTCATAGTCGATGTCCATGACCATGCTGCGCAGGGCGCTGATCGGGTCTTCGCCGGCGCACTGCTCGCGCACCTTGTCCATAAAGCGCTTGAAGCGCGACAAGCGATCGGTGAAGCGCGTGTCCAGGTGTTCGCCCAGGCCGATCTCGTCGGTGGCGGCGTACATCGAGATCTTGCGCTCGGTGGCGTAGTTGCCGAGCTTTTCCAGGGTGGTGGAGCCGATCTCGCGGCGCGGCACGTTGATCACGCGCAGGAAGGCGTTGTCGTCGTCCGGGTTCACGATCAGGCGGAAGTAGGCCATCAGGTCCTTGACTTCCTGGCGTCCGAAAAAGCTGTTGCCGCCCGACAAGCGATACGGCACCTGGTGGTGCTGCAATTTCAGCTCTATCAGCTTGGCCTGGTAGTTGCCGCGATACAGGATCGCGAAATCGCTGTAGGGCCGGTCGGTACGCAAGTGCAGGCTGAGGATTTCCACGGCCACGCGCTCGGCTTCAGCGTCTTCGTTGCGGCAGCGGATTACGCGGATCTCGTCGCCATGGCCCATCTCACTCCACAGTTGTTTTTCAAACTCGTGGGGGTTGTTCGAGATCAGCACGTTGGCGCAACGCAGGATGCGGCTGGTGGAGCGATAGTTCTGCTCCAGCATCACCACTTTCAGGGACGGGTAGTCGTCCTTGAGCAGCATCAGGTTTTCCGGGCGGGCGCCGCGCCAGGCGTAGATCGACTGGTCATCGTCACCTACCACGGTGAACTGGTTGCGCTTGCCGATCAGCATTTTCACCAGCAGGTATTGGCTGGCGTTGGTGTCCTGGTATTCGTCCACCAGCAGGTAGCGCACCTTGTTCTGCCATTTTTCGAGGATGTCGGCGTGTTCCTCGAACAGCTTTACGGGCAGCAGGATCAGGTCGTCGAAGTCCACCGCGTTGAACGCCTTGAGCGTGCGCTGGTAGTGGGTGTAGACGATGGCGGCCGTCTGTTCCTTGGGATTGCGCGCATTTTCCAGGGCCTGGGCGGGCAGGATCAGGTCGTTCTTCCAGGCGCCGATCATGTTCTTGATCTCATCCACGCCGTCGTCGCCTGCGTATTCCTTCTGCATGATGTCGGTCATCAGCGACTTCACGTCGGTCTCGTCGAAGATCGAGAAACCGGGCTTGTAGCCCAGGCGCACGTGCTCCTTGCGGATGATGTTCAGGCCCAGATTGTGGAAGGTGCACACGGTGAGGCCACGGCCTTCGCCGCCCTTGAGCAGGGTGCCGACGCGCTCTTTCATTTCCCGCGCCGCCTTGTTGGTAAAGGTCATGGCGACGATGTACTGGGCGCGGATGCCGCACTGCTGGATCAGGTGCGCGATCTTGCGGGTGATCACGCTGGTCTTGCCGGAGCCTGCACCGGCGAGCACCAATAGAGGGCCGCCGACGTAGTTCACGGCTTCTTGCTGCCGGGGGTTGAGTCGGGACATACAGAATTTTAGGAGTCGTTATTCAAAAGGGCGGGCATTTTAACAGGCTCGCAGGATTCTGCTCTGTCAGAACGACAGTGTGACGTACCACTCGATCTAAATTTGCCGGTTTTGATACTTTGCCGCAGGATGTACGGGCATTTGCGACTATTGTTTGTAATCGGCGTATTTGATAACCCCTATCATTGGTGATTATCAGACCGCACGTCATAATGCCCGCCGCCAACGAATTCTTGCAGAGTCTAGGGAGCTAGCTTGTCTACGCCTGTCGAACCCTTGCGTTTGCTGCTACTGGCCGATGAGCCAGCGTGGGCAGCGTTATTGCGCGAGTGCCTGGCGCCGATGGGCGATGGGGCTGTGCTGATCAGCGCGCCAAATTGGGATTCCGTGAGCCGTCTGTTCGATGACGACCACGGTGCCGTGCTATTGACCACCCCCCACCTGCAACCTGGCCCGGGCCGCTGCAGCTTGCCTTGTGTATTGCTGCTGGAGCAGGAGCCGCTGGTTTCTCCCCTCGGTGTCAGCGATTGGTTGATCCGTGATGTATTGGATGCCGATACATTGCGCCGCTGCCTGCGCCATGTGCGCGAGCGGGGCGTGCTGGAAAACACCTTGCAGCGTCTGGCCGAACAGGACCCGCTCACCGGTATCGCCAACCGTCAGGGTTTCCAGACCCTGCTGGCAGCACGGCTGGCCGAGAACGAAGGCCGCGGCCTGGCCCTCGGTCACCTGGACCTCGACAACTTCCGCCACGCCAACGACGCCCTCGGCCACCAGGCCGGTGACCGGCTGATCCTGCAAGTGGTCTCGCGTCTCAAAAGCCAGCTTGAGGCCGGGGATCAACTGGCACGCCTTGGCAGCGATGAATTCGCCCTGCTGATCGACACCCGCCGTGCCCCCCAGCGCGCCGAATGGATGGCCGAGCGCATCACCGAAGTCATGGCCGAACCCTATTGGGTGGATGGCGAGAGCCTGCTGATCGGCTGCAGCCTGGGCGTGGCCCATGCCCGCGCCCGCGCCGGTGCCGACCCGCTGATGTGGCACGCGCATATCGCCATGCAGCAAGCCAAGAGCACCCAGGGCTGTACCTTTCATATCTTCAACGAACGCATCAACCGCAACGCGCGCAGCCTGGCCGACCTGGAAAGCGAGCTGCGCCGCGCCCTGCGCCGTGATGAGCTGGAACTGCATTACCAACCGCGCCTGGATCTGGACGACGGGCATATCGTCGGCCTGGAAGCCCTGGTGCGCTGGCGCCATGGCGAGCGCGGCCTGTTGCCGCCGAGTGAGTTCGTGCCCCTGGCCGAGCAGAGCGGCCTGATCGTGCCCTTGGGCTACTGGGTGATTTCCCGGGCGCTGCGTGACATGCAGGACTTGCGCGAGCGCGGCCTGCCGCCGTTGCACATGGCAGTCAACCTGTCGTTCCGTCAGTTCCAGGACAGCCAGTTGCTTTCCACCCTCAGCCGGCTGATTGCCGAGCGTGGTGTGGAAGCGCAATGGCTGGAGTTCGAGCTGACCGAAACCGCCGTGATGCGCCGCAGTGACCTGGTCAAGCAGACCATGGACGCGCTCGGCCGCCTGGGTGTGCGCTTCTCTCTGGATGACTTCGGCACTGGGTTCTCCTCGTTCGTGCACCTCAACAGCCTGCCGATTGCCTTGTTGAAGATCGACAAGAGCTTCGTCGGCGGCATGGAGGAGCGTGAAGAGAACCGCAAGCTGGTGCACGCGATGATCAACCTGGCCCACAACCTGAACCTGGAAGTGGTGGCCGAAGGCGTGGAAACCCCTGAGCAACTGGCGCTGTTGCGTTTGTTTGGCTGCGACCAGGCCCAGGGCTACCTGATCAGCAAGCCGTTGCCGTTGCCGGAGCTGGTGGAGTACCTGACCTTCGGCAAAGGCCAACAAGCCCTTCTCGGTTGAATTGCAAACCCCATCAACTGTAGGAGCCGGCTTGCCGGCGATAGCGGTGTATCAGTACCAGATGAGTTATCTGACACACCGCCATCGCAGGCAAGCCAGCTCCCACAATTGAACCGGTGGATCCCCAGCTTCTTCAGGCAGATAATCCTGATCTGCGCCGCTGCCGTCTGACACAACGCGGATAAAACTGTGGGAGCTGGCTTGCCTGCGATGGCGGAATTTCAGCGCCAGATGAGTTGTCTGGTATACCGTCATCGCCGGCAAGCCAGCTCCTACATTGATCGGGTACATCCTCTATTCAGGTTGCATGGCCCCAAATTCAGTTTGAGTCGCAGGGTTCTTGCGGATCATGCGTTTCATCTTCGCTTCGAATGCCCACGTCAGGCTGATGGCCGCGCAGGCCAGGCCCAGGGCCAACCCCCACCACACCCCGGTCGGGCCCCAGCCCAGGTGGAAGGCCATCCACCACGCCGACGGCGCGCCAATCAACCAATAGCAACCCAACCCCACCAGGAAGGTGGTCTTGGCGTCCTTCAGCCCACGGATGCAGCCCATCGCGATGGTCTGCACGCCGTCGAACAGTTCAAACCAGGCCGCCACCGCCAGCAGGCTGACAGCCAGCACGATCACGTCGTGGAAGGCGGGGTCGTTATGGTCGAGGAACAGTCCGATCAGCGGATCGGAAAACAGCCACAGTACCGCTGCAAACCCTAGCATCACTGCCGCGCCAAACCCGATACCCACACGCCCGGCCAGGCGTGCCTGCAGCAACTGCTCGGCGCCGTAATGCTGGCCGATGCGCATGGTCACCGCATAGGACATGCCGGCCGGCACCATGAAGGCCACCGACACGATCTGCAGGGCAATCTGATGCGCCGCCAACTGTGTGCTGCCCATAGTGCCCATGCACAGCGCGGCGAAGGCAAACAGCCCGACTTCCACCGCGTACGTGCCGCCAATCGGCAGGCCCAGGCGCCACAGCTCGCGCAAATACTGGGTGTTGAGGCGCAACAGGCCTTTGCCCAGCGGGTAGGCCACGTAAGTCCGGTTGCTGCGGATGTACCACCACAGCGCCAGGGCCATGCTGTTGGCGACGAGGGCGGTGACCAGGCCAATGCCCATCAGCCCCAGTTTCGGCAGGCCGAACATGCCTTCGATCAGTGCATGGTTGAGCAGGTAGTTGGCCACCGCACCGCCGAGGCTGATCACCATCACCGGCTGCGCCTTGCCAATCGCGCTGGTAAAACCGCGCAGCGTCATGAAGCTGAGGAAACCCGGCAGGGCGAACGGCAGGATCGTCAGGAACTGCCCGGCCGAGTGCACGTTGGCTTCGGTCTGGCCAAACATCAGCAACAGCGGCTTGAGGTTCCACAGCAGTAAGCCCGCCACCAGCGCCATCAGCCACGCCAGCCAAAGCCCGGCCTGGGTCAGGCGGGTGGCGCCTTCGATATCGCCCGCGCCGTGCCGAATGGCCACCAGGGTGCCCACGGCAGCAATTACGCCGATGCAGAAAATCGACACAAAGGAATAGCTGGCCGCGCCCAGGCCTCCACCGGCCAGGGCTTCAGGGCTCAGGCGGGCCATCATCAGGGTGTCGGTCAGCACCATCAGCATGTGCGCCAACTGTGAGGCAATCAACGGCCCTGACAGCCGCAGAATGGCCCAGAGTTCGGTACGCGCCGGATGCTGCATGATCATCACACTCAAAAAGTCAGAGGGTTGGGGAAGGGTTGATTCTCGGCGCTCCTGGCGCATTACACAAAAGGATAAAAGCGATCGTTCGCATGACTAATACTCATACTTATAGATTCTGCTAGGGTGCCGGATTGCCTTGTAGGAGTTTTCCTTATGTCGCGCCGCCTTCCTCCGCTTTATGCCTTGCGTGCATTCGAGGCCGCGTCCCGGCATAACTCCTTCACGCGCGCCGCCGAGGAGCTGTCGATCACGCAGAGCGCGGTCAGCCGGCACATCCGCACGCTGGAAGAGCATTTTGCCTGCCGCCTGTTCCAGCGCAGCGGGCGGACCCTGCAACTCACCGAGGCGGCGCGCCTGCTGCTGCCCGGCGTGCGTGAAGGCTTTGCCGCGCTGGAGCGGGCCTGCCATACCCTGAATGCCGAAGATGACATCCTGCGCATGAAGGCACCCTCGACCCTGACCATGCGCTGGCTGCTGGCGCGTCTCAGTCGATTCCGCGCCTTGCAGCCGGGCAACGAGGTGCAACTGACCAGTGCGTGGATGAGTGTGGACGAGGTGGACTTCAACCAGGAGCCATTCGATTGTGCGGTGCTGCTGAGCTACGGGCATTTTCCAGCCGATTGGGAAGCCAGCTACCTGTTCCCGGAATTGCTGATTCCAGTGGGGGCGCCCAACCTGCTCGACGACGGCCCTTGGGATGCGGCGCGCCTGGCCACCGCCGAGCTGCTGCACCCCACGCCCGATCGGCGCGACTGGCGCAATTGGTTGGAGCGCATGGGCTTGTCGTCCCAGGTGTCGCTCAAGGGCGGGCAGGTGTTCGATACCCTTGAACTGGGCATGATCGCCGCCGCGCGGGGCTATGGAGTGTCCATGGGCGACCTGCTGATGGTGGCCGAGGACGTGGCGCAAGGGCGGTTGAGCCTGCCGTGGCCCACCGCCGTGGCCAGTGGCGAAAATTATTACCTGGTGTGGCCGAAAACCCGCCCCGGAGGTGAACGCTTGCGGCGGTTGGCGGAGTTTCTTCAAGGCGAAGTCAAGGCGATGGAATTGCCTCAGGTGCAGCGCCTCGACTGATGCGCGGACTACCGTTCGTGCAATCGTTTGCGCGATACCCCTGTGAATCGCTCAAGTATTGCCCAGGCCCGCCGAAGAAGGTGTGTTGGAACCATCGTGCACCAACGTTTCCCACCAGATAATTTGCCGAGCAGCGCTATGAGATCAGGATGATCCTGGCCTCGGCCAGGAGCTGTCATGTCTCAACCTCGCGCTCGGATCGCCTCCCAACTAGGCCTCGCCTTGGCCGTTATTTTGGCTGTCGTCATCAGCGGCAGTACCGTCTTCGCTTTGCGTTCCCTTGACTCGGCCAACCTCGACACCCGCGAGGAGCACCTGGCCAGCGAGGCGCGTTTGCTGGCCGACCAACTCAACACCTTCCACAGCACCTTGCGCGAGAGTACTCAGCGTTTGAGCGGGCTGTTCGAGAAGCGCTTCGGCGCCGGCTTGAGTGTGCGTGCAGACCGGCCAGTCACCGTGGCCGGCGTGCAAACCCCAAGCCTGTACCTGGGCGAGGATGTGCTGAACAACAACTTTGATGAAGTGGACGAGTTCAAGCAGATGTCCGGCGGCGTGGCCACGGTATTCGTGCGCAGCGGCGAAGACTTCATCCGCATCAGCACCTCGCTGACCAAGCAGGACGGCAACCGGGCCATCGGCACCGTGCTCGACCACCAACACCCGGCGTACCAGCGCCTGCTGACCGGACAGAACTATGTGGGCCGGGCCGTGCTGTTCGACCGCTCCTACATGACCCAGTACACCCCGGTGCGTGACGCCAGTGGCAAGGTCATCGCCGTGTTGTTCATCGGCTTTGACTACACCGACGAGCAGAAGGCCCAGTTCGACAACCTCAAGCGCTTCCGTATCGGCCAGACCGGCTCGCTGGCGCTGTTGGACGAGCAGAAACACTGGCTGGTGCCACCGGCGGGTGTGCAGGCACTGGATCAAGCGATCCCGGTGATGCTCGACCTGGCGAAAAAGCCCGGTGAAGGCCGCTTCTGGAGCGACAAGAGCGAAGACTTCTACAGCGTCTCGGTACCGTTCGAAGGCGGCCCGTGGTCGGTGGTGGCAAGCATGCCGAAGTCCGAGATCCGCGCAGTCACCTGGGCGGTGGGTATTCGCCTGGTGATCGGCAGCGTGCTGGCGATGCTGTTGGCGGTCGGCGCGGCGGTCTGGCTGCTGCGCAGCAAACTGCAGCCATTGAGTGACTTGGTGCGCCAGGCCGAAGCCCTCGGCGCCGGTGATTTGAGCGCCCGTTTGAACGTGGCCAGCCATGATGAAATCGGCCAGTTGGCGCGCAGCTTCAACCAGATGGGTGAAGCCTTGTCGACCATGGTTTCGCATATCCGCAAGGCGGCGGAAGAGGTCAATAGCCGGGCACAGGCCTTGTCGGGGTTGTCCGGTGGTGCTTATGAAGGCATGGAACAGCAATCCGGCGAGATCACCAGCATGGCCGGCGCAGTGGAAGAGTTCAGTGCCACCTCGCTGAACATTGCCGACAACATGGGCAACACCGAACGTCTGGCCCAGGAAAATGCCCAGCAAACCCGCATCGGCCGCACCTCGATGCAAGAAGCCTCGTCGTCCCTGGAACATATCGCCACAGCACTGAACAGCACGGCCACGGTGATCAACACCTTGGGCCAGCGCTCCCAGGAAATCGGCGGGATTGTGGGGGTGATCACCTCGATTGCCGAGCAGACCAACCTGCTGGCGCTCAACGCCGCCATCGAAGCTGCACGGGCTGGCGAGCAAGGCCGTGGTTTTGCCGTGGTTGCCGATGAAGTGCGTAACCTAGCGTCGCGCACCCGTGAGGCTACCGATGAAATCTCCGGGATGATCCAGAGTATCCAGCAGGAAACCGGCAACGCCATCAGCACTATGGAGCGCGGTAATGTGTTGATGCAGGAAGGGCTGTCGCGCAACGCGGACGTGGCTTCGGCCCTGGCACGCATCGACGAGCAAAGCCGCTCGGCTGGCCAGCAATTTGCGGCGATCACCACCGCGACCCAGGAACAGAGCAGCACCGCGAACGTGCTCAGCAGCAACCTGCAAAGCATTGCGCTGGCCAACAGCGAGCAACGTGAAGTGGTGTCGAACCTGGCGATCACCGCCAAGGAACTGGAAACCCTGGCGGCGGGCTTGCGCCAAGAGGTCGACCGCTTCCGCTGACACCCCGCCCTCTGTAGGGGCCGGCTTGCCGGCGATAAGGCCCTCAGGCCTGGCGCAAACCTTGAAGTAGCTATCGCCGGCAAGCCGGCTCCTACAGGGGCGGTGTTGGGCTTAGGTGATGGCTGCCGGCCGATATTGCAGGGCCTCTTGCAGGTGATGGCGTGCAATTGCGTCTGCCTGCTCAAGGTCGGCCAGGGTGCGTGCTACTTTCAGCAGTCTGTGAGCTGCGCGCAGCGATAAGGTCAGCCGCTCGCACGCGTTCTCCAGCCAGCTTTCGTCGGTCTTCACCAATTGGCAATGCTCCTTCAGCCCCGGCAGGTCGAGGAAGGCATTCGCGCACCCTTGTCGCCGTTGTTGACGCTCCCGAGCCTCGGCCACCTGCGCTGAGGCGGTCGCGGTGTTGTCGCCAGCCTGTTGGGTCGGGTTGAGCGCCGTGGTTTCCCGGGCGACCGTGAGGTGCAAATCGATGCGGTCCAGCAGCGGCCCCGAGAGCTTGTTGCGGTAGCGCTGTATCTGTTCCGGCGTGCAGCGGCAGCGCCCGCTGGGTTCGCCCAGATAGCCGCAAGGGCAGGGGTTCATGGCTGCCACCAGTTGGAAGCGTGCCGGGAAACTCACCCGGTCGCGGGCGCGAGAAATCACGATGTGACCCGACTCCAACGGCTCGCGCAGCACCTCCAGCACTTTGCGATCAAACTCCGGCAGTTCATCCAGGAACAGCACGCCGTGATGGGCCAGGGTGATTTCTCCTGGTTGTGGCTTTGACCCGCCCCCGACCAATGCCGGGCCGGACGCTGAATGGTGCGGCTGGCGAAACGGCCGGTGGGGCCAATGGCTCAAGGGCGCCAAGCTGACGACGGACTGAATCGCCGCGACTTCCAGGGCTTCCTGTTCACTCAGCGGCGGCAGCAACCCCGGCAGGCGGCTGGCGAGCAAGGTCTTGCCCGTACCGGGCGGCCCGCTCAACAGCAGGTTATGTGCGCCCGCCGCCGCGATCAGCAGCGCGCGCTTTGCCGCAAGCTGCCCTTGCACCTCGCTCAGGTCCGGGTAAGGCTTGTTCAGGTACAGCAGGCCGTCGGACTTGTACGGCTCGATCGGTACGTGCCCATTCAGGTGCGCCACCACCTGCAGCAGGTGGTCGACGGCGATCACCGTCAACCCCGACGCCAGGCACGCCTCCTCGGCATTCGCCCGGGGCACTATCACGGTGCGCCCGGCCTTGCGTGCCGCCAGCGCGGCCGGCAACACCCCCTTCACGGCACGCACCTCACCCGACAACGCCAACTCCCCCAGGCATTCCACGTTATCGAGCATCAACGACGGCACCTGCACGCTGGCCGCGAGGATTCCCAAGGCAATCGCCAAATCAAAACGCCCGCCGTCCTTGGGCAGGTCGGCGGGCGCGAGGTTGAGGGTGATGCGACGGGCGGGGTATTGCAGCGCGCTGTTGAGGATGGCACTGCGTACGCGGTCCTTGCTTTCCTTGACGGCGGTTTCGGGCAGGCCGACCAGGGTCAGGGACGGCAAGCCGTTGGCCATGTGCACTTCGACGGTGACGGCAGGGGCTTCTACGCCAACCTGGGCGCGGCTGTGGACGATGGCGAGGGACATGCTCGTTCCTTGAATGGAGGGCCGCTTCCTGCGGTTTTTCAAGGGTAGACGAGGTGGGGAAGAGCGAGGCGGGGGAGGTTTTACAGAACGTATCCAGAGCAACCCACGGCGCTTTATGTGGGAGCTGGCTTGCCTGCGATGCAGACGACTCGGTATTTCAGTTGTACCGAGGTGATGCGATCGCTGGCAAGCCAGCTCCTACAGGGGGTGGCGTTATTCAGACGGCGGTGTCAGCCGTGCTTCCAGCTCTGCCACCTTCGCCTCCAGGCTCTCCAGCCGCGCACGCGTGCGGGCCAGGACCACCATCTGGCTATCAAACTCTTCCCGGCTCACCAGGTCGAGTTTGCTGAAGCCACTTTGCAGCAGCGCCTTGAACTGGCTTTCGATTTCGTTGCGGGGCAGCGGGGTGTCGCCGCTGAACAGGCGAGAGGCGTGGCCGCTCAGGGCGTCGAGGAGGTCTTTGGGCGCGAGCATGGGAAATATTCCGGAAAACTGTTGGCCGGCAGTGTACCACGCACCGTCTATAGTCTTTTTCACGGCCTGGGGCGCACGCTTTTCGCGCAATGGGGCGGGCAGTGGCGCACTGTTTTTGTGCGCATTGCCGCCGCCAAAAAGCCCGGCAGGTGGGCATAAGTGGGCAAAGGACTGATTTCAGTGATTTTTACGGAGCTGGCAAGGTTTCTGCTTAGACGATCATGACCCATGCACTGATGCAGTCGCTGTGACGAATGCAGTGCGCCGACGGATCAGGGGTACAGGTTTCGTCACCAGTGGTTCGCTGGCGTCGCAAAGGCAAATGCCGAGGCGACGACGCGTTACAAAGCCAGGCACTGCGCTTAGACTTGAGACGGGTTTGTTTTCCTGGGGCAAGTCCACCAATTCGGGAGAGAGTTTTCATGAAGCTAGTCACTGCCATCATCAAGCCGTTCAAGTTGGACGATGTACGCGAGTCGTTGTCCGAGATCGGCGTGCAGGGCATTACCGTTACTGAGGTCAAAGGCTTCGGTCGGCAGAAGGGTCACACCGAGCTGTATCGCGGCGCGGAATACGTGGTCGATTTCCTGCCGAAGGTGAAGATTGATGTCGCCATTGACGACAAGGATCTTGACCGGGTTATCGAAGCGATAACCAAGGCCGCCAACACCGGCAAGATCGGTGACGGCAAGATCTTCGTGGTCAATCTGGAACAGGCTATTCGCATCCGTACCGGCGAAACCGATACCGACGCAATCTAAGCCGCCAAACCCCAACGCCCCAGGAGAAAACAATATGACTCTGCGTAAATTCGCAGGGCTAGGAGCCCTGTTGTCCCTCGTAATGCCGGCCCTGGCATTGGCGGCGGACCCAGCCCCTGCTCCAGTCCTCAATTCCGGCGACACGGCGTGGATGCTCACATCCACCGCGCTGGTACTGTTCATGACCATTCCGGGCCTGGCGCTGTTCTACGGCGGCATGGTTCGCTCCAAAAACATTCTTTCCGTGATGATGCAGTGCTTCGCCATCACCGGTCTGATCACCATCCTGTGGTTTGTCTACGGCTACAGCATGGCGTTCGATACCACCGGTATGGAAGCGGGCGTTGTCAACTTCAATTCCTTCGTGGGCGGCCTGTCCAAGTTGTTCCTGTCGGGCGTCACCCCGGCGAGCATCACCGGCCCTGCGGCGCTGTTCCCTGAGGCGGTGTTCGTCACCTTCCAGATGACCTTCGCCATCATCACCCCTGCACTGATCGTCGGTGCATTCGCCGAGCGCATGAAGTTCTCCGCGATGCTGATCTTCATGGGCGTCTGGTTCACCCTGGTCTACGCGCCGATTGCCCACATGGTATGGGGCGGTCCGGGTTCGTTGCTGGGCGACTGGGGCGTGCTGGACTTCGCGGGCGGCACCGTGGTGCACATCAACGCCGGTGTGGCTGGCCTGGTGGCGTGCCTGGTACTGGGCAAGCGCAAAGGTTTCCCGACCACGCCAATGGCACCGCACAACCTGGGTTACACCCTGGTGGGCGCGGCCATGCTGTGGGTGGGCTGGTTCGGTTTCAACGCCGGTTCCGCTGCGGCGGCCAACGGCACCGCCGGCATGGCGATGCTGGTTACCCAGATCGCGACCGCTGCTGCGGCCCTGGGCTGGATGTTCGCCGAGTGGGTCACCCACGGTAAGCCAAGCGCACTGGGCATCGCCTCGGGTGTCGTGGCTGGCCTGGTAGCAATTACTCCGGCCGCTGGTACCGTGGGCCCGATGGGCGCCCTGGTGATCGGCCTGGCAGCTGGCGTGGTGTGCTTCTTCTGCGCCACTACCCTGAAACGCAAACTGGGCTACGACGACTCCCTGGACGCCTTCGGCGTGCACGGTATCGGCGGTATCCTCGGCGCGATCCTGACCGGCGTGTTCGCAGCCCCTTCGCTGGGTGGCTTCAACGCGGCTACCACTGACATCGCGGCGCAAGTCTGGATCCAGTGCAAAGGCGTCGGCTTCACCGTGATCTACACGGCCATCGTGACCTTCATCATCCTCAAGGTGCTGGATGCTGTGATGGGCCTGCGGGTTACCGAAGAGGAAGAGGCGGTTGGCCTCGACCTGGCGCAACACAACGAACGCGGCTACAACTTGTAAGTACGCGAAAAAAAGATGCCCGGCTTGCCGGGCATTTTTTTGTCTGGTGTTTGTCAGTCATGGAGCGCTGTAACGGTTTTTGCATCGAGTTTGTGATGGGATGCACACGGCACTTTTCAGCATGCGAATGTCTTACAGGCATGTAGGCGTATTCGACACTTTGTTTTTTCCCAGAGCGCGCTAGAATGCGCGCCGATGGGCGGAGAACTGTATGTGGCAACAGACCCTGATTACCCTGCGGGCAAAGCCCCGGGGCTTTCACCTGGTGACCGATGAGTTGCTGGCCGGCTTGCCTGAATTGAAGGCCTGTCGTGTGGGGCTTTTGCACCTGTGGCTGCAGCACACCTCGGCATCGTTGACCGTCAACGAGAATGCCGACCCGGCGGTTCGCCGTGACTTCGAACGTTATTTCAATTCGCTGGTGCCGCAAGGCCGTGCCGGGTTCGAACACAACGACGAAGGTCCGGATGACCTGCCGGCGCACTTCAAGGCCAGTCTCCTGGGCTGCCAGCTGAGTTTGCCGGTCAAGGCCGGCCGCTTGGCGATGGGGACCTGGCAAGGTGTTTATCTGGGCGAGCACCGTGATCATGGCGGTGCTCGTAAAGTCCTCGCCACCTTGCACGGTGAAGAGGCATAAGCCACTGGAAACCCAGTGGATGTTGATTTTTTTCCGGCAGCCTTCGACAGATGGTGAAGCTGGGCTATAACTAATCTGCTTTTCGCAAGTCATGAGGTAGAACATGAGCGACGATGATCTGGAAAACGACGAACTCGAAGTAGGTGACGAAGACGACACCGAAGAAGGTCTTGAAGCGGCGGCGGAAGACGTTGCTGACGACGACGGTGGCGATGATGCACCTGTTCCAGCCGCCAAAGGCAAAGCCAAGGCCGCTGTGTCGGTAGACGAACTGCCGAGCGTTGAAGCCAAGAACAAAGAGCGCGATGCGCTGGCCCGTGCGATGGAAGAATTCCTCGCTAAAGGCGGCAAAGTGCAGGAAGTCGAGGCCAACGTGGTGGCAGATCCACCGAAGAAGCCGGATAACAAGTACGGCAGCCGACCTATCTGAGGTCAGCCACCTGCTTGTAGGAAAAAGCCCGCCGTCGCTGCGGGCTTTTTCATGCCTGTTATTTGAGACGGGCACATCACCTGTAGGAGCTGGCTTGCCAGCGATGGCGGTCTATCAGCTGGCCCTGTGCTGTCTGGCCCACCGCTATCGCCGGCAAGCCGGCTCCTACAGGGTGATTATTTCCAGCTCTGGAGCAGTGGCGGCAGCTCGTTCAAGCTGCGGATCTCTGCATCCGGGCGCTTGTCTGCATCCCATACCTTACCTGTCGGGTTAAACCACACCGCCCGCAAACCCGCCTGCTGTGCGCCGGCAATGTCATCCCCAGGATGGTCGCCAATGTGCACCGCCTGGCCCGCGTCCACGCCGCCACGTTGCAACGCCTCTTGAAACAACCGCGCATCCGGCTTGGCAATGCCGATGTCTTCAGCACGCAAGGCAAAGTGAAAGTAATCGGCCAAGCCAACGCGCTGCACATCGGCATTGCCGTTGGTGATCACCCCCAGCAAAAAATGTTGGCGCAGGGCTTGAAGCATCGGCTCGGCTTCGGGGAACGGGGTTAGCTGATGGCGCGCATGAATGAACGCTTCAAAACACACATCCGCCATTTCCGTGGCCTGTGGCTGTGGATAACCGGCCTCTTCGAACGCATGCATCAACACGCGATGACGCAAGATGCTGATACGGTGTTTGAGCTCGGGATGACGCTCCAGCACTTGCTGGCGCAGACTGGCGAAATGCTCCAGGGGCAAGTCGCCGACCTTGGACGCATTAACCGCCAGCCATTCACGCATCGACGCTTCAGCGCTGATGATGACGGGTACGTTATCCCAGAGTGTATCGTCCAGGTCGAAGGTGATCAGCTTGATACTCATGAGTCGCCGCCCTTGATGCGTTTGGCCCGTGGATGGGCGCTGTCGTACACCGTTGCCAGGTGTTGGAAGTCCAGATGGGTGTAGATCTGCGTGGTCTTGATGTCGGAGTGGCCGAGCAGTTCCTGCACGGCGCGCAGGTCCTGGGACGACTCCAGCATATGGCTGGCAAAGGAGTGCCGCAGCATATGGGGATGCAGGTTTTGGCCCAGCTCGCGTTCGCCGGCTGCCTTCACCCGTACCTGGATCGCCCGTGGCCCCAGGCGCCGGCCTTGCTGGCTGACAAACACGGCGTCATCCGCAGGGTTGGTCAGCAGCCGCAATGGCAGCCACAGTTCCAAGGCTTCCCGAGCCTTTCTGCCCACCGGTAATACGCGGGTTTTGCTGCCCTTGCCGAGCACTTGTACCAGGCCGTCCGCCAAGTCGAGTTGATCGAGGTTCAGGCCGGTCAGCTCCGACAGGCGCAGGCCTGACGAATAGAACAGCTCCAGAATCGCCTGGTCGCGATGGGCGAGAAAGTCATCTTCGACTGCACCGTCCAGAAGCTGCAAGGCACGGTCGGTGTCGAGGGTCTTGGGCAGGCGCCGTTCGCCTTTGGGCGGAGACAGGCCATTGGCCGGGTCGTGATCGCACAGGCCTTCACGGTTCAGGTAGTGATAGAGCCCACGCACTGCCGACAGCAGACGGGACAGGCTGCGCGAGGATTGCCCGGCCTGGTGCAGGCGCGCAATCAGGCTGCGCAGGCTCTGGATATCCAGGGCCTTCCAGCTGCTGATGTGTTGTTTTTCGCAGTACGCCAGGACCTTGTTCAAGTCCCGCCGGTACGCTTCCAGCGTATGGGGTGACACCTGGCGCTCATTGCGCAGGTGAGCGCAATAAGCGTCCAGTTGCCGTTCCATGGCTAGCGCACCGCGCGCAAGGCGGTGGTGAAGCGGGGCAGCACGCGGCCCAGCACTTCGGCGATGTAGGTCAGGAACAGCGTGCCCACCGAGCTTTTGTAGTGCGCAGGGTCGCGGCTGGCGATGGCGAGTACACCATGCAGGCCTTGATGGCTGAGAGCGACCACGGCGGTGGAGCCGATCTGCTTGCGTTGCTCGACGCCAAACAGGAAGTCCAGCTCATGCTCCCGCAAGGTACCGCTGATGGTCTTGCCTTCGGACAGCAAGCCGCCAATGGCCGTTTGCGCTTCGCCGCCGCTGACCCAGCGACCCACGGGCATCGGGTTGTCGCTGAACAGGATCAGGCTGACAAACGGCACCTGAAAGTCCTGGCGCAGGCTGTCTTCCACGGCGATCACCGTTTCTTCCAGGCTGGTGGCGTCCATCAGGGTCAGGATCAGGCGGCGGGTTTTCTCGAACAGGCGATCGTTGTCGCGGGCGACGTCCATCAAGTGCGAGAGCTTGTGGCGCATTTCGATATTGCGCTCGCGCAGGATCTTCATCTGCCGCTCCACCAGCGACACGGTGTCGCCGCGCTGGTGGGGAATGCGCAGGGCCGGCAGCAGTTCTTCGTGTTCAACGAAGAAGTCCGGATTAGCCTCAAGGTACGCCGCGACGGCGGCGGCCTCCAGACTTTCGCTCGGGGACGCGTGTGCGGGTACTTGAGGCTTATCGGTCATTGGCTTGGCTCACTCATAGACGGACCTGTCCTTCGTATACGCGCGAGGCCGGCCCGGTCATCATCACCGGGTGGCCAGGGCCTGCCCATTCGATGGACAAGCGTCCACCGGGCAGGTCGATCAGCAGGGGCGAATCCATCCATCCCTGGCTGATCGCGGCCACGGCAGCGGCGCAAGCACCGGTACCGCAGGCCTGGGTTTCGCCGGCGCCGCGTTCCCAAACGCGCAGTTGCGCGCGGGAACGGTCGATCACCTGCAGGAAGCCCACATTGACCCGCGCCGGAAAGCGCGGGTGATGTTCGATCTTCGGCCCCAGTTCATGCACGGGAGCGTTGTTGATGTCATTGACCCGCAGCACCGCATGGGGGTTGCCCATGGAGACCGCTGCCAGGTCGACGATCTGACCGTCGACGTCGACCGCGTAGCTGGTCGCCTGCTCGGTGGCCTGGAACGGGATGTCCGTCGGCATCAGGCGCGGCGCACCCATGTTGACGCTGATCTGGCCGTCGCTGCGGATATCCAGCTCGATCACGCCGCTCTTGGTCTCGACGCGAATCTGCCGCTTGGCGGTCAGGCGCTTGTCCAGCACAAAGCGGGCGAAACAGCGGGCACCGTTGCCGCACTGCTCCACTTCGGAACCGTCGGAGTTGAAGATCCGATAACGGAAATCCACCTCCGGGTTGCTCGGCGCCTCGACGATCAGCAACTGGTCGAAACCAATCCCGGTGTGACGGTCGCCCCACTGTTTGGCGTGCTTGGGCAGGATATGCGCGTGCTGGCTGACCAGGTCCAGGACCATGAAGTCATTGCCCAGCCCGTGCATCTTGGTAAAACGCAGCAGCATGGCTTACTCCGGCAGCAGGCTTTCGCCAGCATACAACTCGGCTACCGTCTCGCGGCGACGCACTTCAAACGCTTGATCACCGTCCACCAGCACCTCGGCGGTACGGCCGCGGGTGTTGTAGTTGGAACTCATGACAAACCCGTAGGCACCAGCCGAATGCACGGCCAGCAGGTCGCCTTCTTCCAGCGCCAGTTGACGTTCCTTGGCCAGGAAGTCGCCGGTTTCGCAGATCGGGCCGACGATGTCATAGCTGCGGCCAGCGCCTTCGCGCGGCGTCACGGCGGTGACATTCATCCAGGCCTGGTACAGCGCCGGGCGGATCAGGTCGTTCATCGCCGCGTCGACGATGGCGAAATCCTTGTGCTCAGTGTGCTTGAGGTACTCGACCTGGGTCAGCAACACGCCGGCGTTGGCGACAATGTAGCGGCCCGGCTCGAACATCAGGGTCAGGTCGCGGCCTTCGATGCGCTCACGCACGGCCTTGATGTAGTCGGCGATCAGCGGCGGCTCTTCGTCGCGATAACGCACGCCCACACCGCCACCGAGGTCGATGTGGTGCAGGTAGATGCCGCATTCGCCGAGGCGGTCAATCAACGCCAGCAGGCGGTCGAGGGCATCGAGGAAGGGGGGCAGGCTGGTCAGTTGCGAGCCGATATGGCAGTCAACACCCAGCACTTCCAGGTTTGGCAGCTGGGCGGCGCGGATGTACACGTCCTCGGCGTCGGCAATGGCGATGCCGAACTTGTTCTCTTTGAGACCGGTGGAAATGTACGGGTGGGTGCCGGCGTCGACGTCCGGGTTGACGCGCAGGGAGATCGGCGCACGCACGCCCATCTCGGCGGCCACGACCTGCAGGCGCTCCAACTCGTCGGTGGATTCGATGTTGAAGCAATGCACGCCGACTTCCAGGGCGCGGCGCATGTCTTCGCGGGTCTTGCCGACGCCGGAAAACACGATTTTGTCAGCGGTGCCGCCAGCGGCCAGCACGCGTTCCAGCTCGCCACGGGATACGATGTCAAAACCAGCGCCCAATCGCGCCAGGACATTCAGGACTCCCAGGTTGGAGTTGGCCTTGACCGCGTAGCAAACCAGATGCGGCACGCCGTTCAGCGCGTCGGTGAAAGAACGGTACTGGGCTTCGATATGCGCACGGGAGTACACATAGGTCGGGGTGCCAAAGCGCTGGGCAATCGCGGACAACGCCACGCCTTCCGCGAACAGCTCGCCGTCCCGGTAGTTAAAAGCGTCCATGGGTTTCCCTTATTCGTAGGTGTCGTGCTTATGCGCTTTGGCTGGCTTTTGCGACGATTGCGCCTGTTCATTCGGGTCTTTGCTGTCATCGGGCAGGTACAGCGGGCCTTTTTGACCACAGGCACTAACGAGGCAAGCGACCGCGACGAGCGCAGCAAGAGAAGAGATCAGGCGCTTCATGGCGAAATCCTTGAATATGCATTAATTGCGCCCGAGTATACCGACCACCCGCCAGCTTGCCTATGCGCTGGAATACCCGTCTGGCGGGGGTTTGCCGAGATAGTTGGGATGCGTACTACGCTGGCTGAGGATATTTCATGCCGTCACCTGTGATGAAATCGGTATCCTTTGCAATCGGCGAAGCTCGCCCGTATCGTGCGGCGCTTGAGCAAAACCAGACACTTTTGAGGTTGCCACAATGAGTTTGACCGAAGCCCGTTTTCACGACCTGGTGGATTCGACCCAGCAGGCGCTGGAAGATATTTTCGACGACAGCGGCCTGGACGTGGACCTGGAAAACTCGGCCGGCGTGCTGACCGTCAAGTTCGAGAGCGGTCAGCAATTGATCTTCAGTCGCCAGGAGCCTTTGCGTCAGCTGTGGCTGGCAGCACGTTCCGGTGGCGTTCACTTCGACTATGACGAAGAAAGCGGCAAATGGCAGTGCGACAAGAGTGAGGAACTGCTGGGTGAAATGCTCGCGCGGCTGGTCGAGGAATATACCGGCGAAGCGCTGGATTTCGACGAGATCTGACCGTGACCCAGCCTGCACCCATTCGCCCGCCCAAGCCGCTGTTCAGTAATGTCAGTCCGGCGGTGCCGTCACCTTGTATCAGTTTGTGTCGCCTGGATGAGCAAAAAGTCTGCCTCGGCTGCTTCCGCCACGTGGAAGACATCCGGGAATGGCGCTCCGCCGACGATGCGCGGCGCCGGGTGATCTGCGCCGAGGCCGAGCAGCGCAGGGCGCGCGCCTGAGGTCGTCTTGTTTATTTGTGACGCTGTGGTAGTGTCCGGGTACGCCTCAACTCATCGAGGCCCGTGAGAACCCCGCCTTTTCCTGGCGGGGTTTTGCTTTTTTGTGCAGAAAAAAGGAGTCTGCCTGAATCATGACCACCGCACCGTCCATCATCCTCACCCGTCTTGACGTGCAGCGTCTGGAGCAACTGATCGACCGCCTGGGCGACGAGTCTCCCGGCGTCGAAGCGTTGCAAGCCGAACTCGACCGCGCCGAAGATGTGGTTGGCCACGATGAAGTGCCTGCGGGTGTCGTGACCATGAACTCCAGCGTGCATTGCCGTGAGCAGGGCAGTGGCAAGGACTACCACCTGACCCTGGTCTACCCGAAGCACGCGAATGCCGACGAAGGCAAGATTTCGATCCTGGCACCGGTGGGCAGCGCATTGCTGGGCCTGCAAGTGGGCCAGCACATCGACTGGCCGGCGCCGGGCGGCAAGACGCTCAAGCTGGAACTGCTCAGCGTTGAAGGCCAGCCGAAAGACGGCGGCGCCTTCCCTCTCTAAAGCTGGCTCAACGCTTCGTTGAGCGACAGCTCCAGCTCGGCCTTGTAGCGCAGGTACAGGTTGCTCGGGCTTTGCACATCACCGAGCAGGCCGGACAGGTCCAGGTCGGTGATGTAGCAACGGTAGCGCTCGGTCTCGCGGCGCTGCCCGACAATCTCCTGGGCAACCACGGCAAACAACTGGTCACCAAATTCCAACTCCGAAAATTCCCGCTGGTTGCAATACAGGGTGATGCCAACCAAACCCGGCGCCGCCTTGCCGATGATCGCCTGCACATCGTAGAACGGCTTGTTCGCCGGGTTCTGCGGCGCCGGGCGTGGCTCGATGCCGCGCGCGCGCGTACTGCCGGACGGCAACAGCTGGTAATACAGGGTTTGCACGCCGCCCAAGGGTTGTTGGGTGTCCAGGGGCGAGAGCGCCTCGCGTCGATAGATGATCGACTGCAGGAAGCGTTGCAGCGGCGCCAACAGGCTCTGTTCATCATGAAATGGCAGGCGCTGTTGCCACAGCGCATTGAATTCATCCAGCACGTACAGCTCGGCGAAACCCTCATTGACCCGGTAGAACACCTGCACACAATCGGCCTGGCCCATGGGCAGCAGCAGTGCCAGGTCATGATCCTCCAGGGCCATGGCGTCAAGGTGCAGCGGGCTGTAGCTGGCCAGTTCTTCGCTGAGGTAGGCGATCAGCGCGTCCTGGGTCGGCAGCGAGACATGGGTAGCTTGCCCCGGCATCAGCTCCATGACGTGATAGTGCTGTTGCACCTGAAGCAGGTAGCGATGGTTGCCCTGGCCCAGCAGCAGGTTTTGCGCGGTGTCGAAAATTTCCTCAACGCGCTGGGCAATGAACTGCGCACGGTTGTGACAGAAGCAGCGCACCCGCAGCCGAGGCAGGTGATCCGACGGCAGTTGGTTGAGGTAGTCGCGCAGGCAATCGAGCAAGGCGTGGGGGCCGTCGTAGCGGCTGACCATCACCTCGTTCCAGCTATTGAGCGTGACCTGGTCCAGGGTCAGCACCAGGTTGTCGCGCACCCCGGCGTAGCTCAGGGAGTCGGTGCGCTCGGTGGTCATCAGGATGTTCAAATCGCGGTGATGCTTGAGCGGATCGACCCCGACGTTGATCAGCAGCAACACTTCCTCCGGCACCGCCGAGCGCAGCAGGCGCTCTTCGTCGACGCTGGCCAGGGGCAGGGCGATGGTTTGTTGCAGGCTGCCGAGCAGGTTGAACAGCTCGAACTCGGTCATGTCGCTGGTGCCCGGGTGCAGGGCCAGGCGTGTGCTGGTGTCGATCACTCCGTTGCGATGGCACCAGGTCAGCATCTCCAACAGGTCGCGGCTGCGCTTGATCGGCGCGAAGTGTTCCCACTCCAGAGCCGTGAGGTTGCCGTTGTACAGGCCCCAATGGTGCTGGCCCGGCTCCTTGCGGTTGGGCGACTGCACCAGGGTGAGGGTGTCTTCGGCCAGGTCCGGGGCGATCCCCGGGTTGATGAACTCGACCTTGCCGGCCTTGCGTTCAAAGGTTGCGTACAGGCGCCTGCCCAGCACATTGAGGTCGCGTTTGTTGATCAGGCTGACGGTCTGCTCGGTGCGGGCAAACTGGGTCAAGAAGCGGTAGCTGTAGTTGAGCTCATTGACCAGGGCGCGGCGCTCGGACGCCACCTGGCGTACTTTCCACTGGCTGCGACTGTCCAGCAGCGCCAGTTGGCGCTGGTCCCAGCCCCATTCATGGGCCAGGCGCTCAAGCAGCAAACGCTGCCAGCTGGTGCTGCCCTTGCCGGCACTGAGCTTGCGGTTGACCTTCAGGTACAGCGCCCGCCGTACCAGTTCCAGGCGTTCCGGCTCGTTACGGGCCTTGAGGTACTCCTCGATGCGGCGGTAGACCACGATGTACGGGTCCAGCTCATCCAGGTCCATCTGGTTGGCGAACACTGCGCGTTTGAAGCGCAGGCTCAGGCAATGCACCTTGGGGTGTTCGCTGGCATAGACCTCAGTCAGCAGCAGCTTGAGCACGGACTTGTAGGGGGATTCGATGCCCTTGAACAGTTGCCACAGGCCGGCACCAATGAACTCACCCGGGGGAATGTGCGCCAAGTGGCCGAGGTCGAGGGTTTCGTCAGCGCGGATAAAACGCTTGGAGATCAGCGCGTGGGTGAACTCGGCGTAGCGCGTCTCTTCGTACACCGGCACCAGCCACCAGATCGGCGTGCGCCCGGCCAGCCAGATGGCGGTGCGATAGAACTCGTCCAGCAACAAGTAGTGCTGGGTGGTGCCGCAGTCGTCGGAGCTGAGCTGGGTGTCACGCTCTCCCAGCACAAAGCGCGTGGGCTCGATCAGGAAGAAATGCGCCTCGGCCCCCATGCTCAGCGCCCAGGTTTCCAGCAGTTGGCATTTCTTGCGCAGTTCGGCCAGTTCGCTTTCGCCCAGGTCCGGCGCGTGGCACACCCACACGTCCATATCGCTCTGGTCGGCCTGGGCCAGTGTGCCGAGGCTGCCCATCAGGAACAGGCCGTGGATAGGCCGGGGCGGGTTGCCATGGCGCGGCTTGTAGGAAAACGAACGGGTCAGGCGCTGGGCTTCGGTCAGGGCCTGGGCGTCGGGTTCGAAGTTCGACAGCCCGGCAGGCGTACTGCCAGATACATAACCTGGCAGCAGCGGGTGATTGACATGGAAAAACAGCGGCAACAGCGTCAGCACGCTTTGCTGGCGGGGTGTCAGCCCCTCGATTGCCCGGGCCATGCGCCCGTCGTTGAGGGCCATGAAACGCGCGCGCAACTGGGCCAGCACCTTGCGGTCGATGCCTTCGTCCAGGTCGGGGCGGATTTCATGGGTGCGGGTCATTTCGGCTTCGTAGGCTCGCAGGCCCGACGTGGGCGGCCATGTAGGAGTTTACAGTCAGAAGCGTAGGAGGTTTAGAGGTAAAAGGTTTTTGACGTCAGAATTTTATCGGCTCCACGGCAACGCCCTCGGAATCCGCAATCGGCGGACTCCATGGGCGGTATCAAGTGTCAGGCAGCTTCTTTGGTCGTGGCAGTGGTCAGGATAGTCAGCAGGGTTTGGGCCTGCTCTGCAGCGTCACGGCCAAGGCTGGTCAGGTAGCCCCCGTCCGGCTGGTCGATCAGCCCTTTGGCGTGGAGGCGTTTGGCAGCGGCGATGGCAGTCGGGGAGGCGGTCTGATGGACTTTCAGGCCTTCTTTGGTGCTGTCCAATGGGAAGAGTACAAGGATTTCCAGTTCGGCAACCAACTCAGGGGTATACGACATAAGGACTCCAGACTTTCTAAGAATTTATTAGAGGCTAGCAGGCCATAAGGTGAACGCACTTTGCCGAACTGTCCAGCGTGTTGAGTGTGCCGGGTTTATTGCTTTTCAGGGGGCAGTGTTGGCAGGGCACGCAGTGCAGTTTCATACCATTCGGTATTGAACGCGCGGTCCTCTTCCAGCAACGCGTCGATCTCGACGGCCAGCACGTGGGCCATCATTTGCAGGATGTCTTCACGCTCGTAACCCACCAGCGTCAGCTTGTTGAACGTGGCCTTGGCCGCGGGCGGGTTCTCGCTTTCGATCTGGTTCTCGATCGCTTCGATCAGGGTGGTTTCGGCGAATTCTTCTTCGTCGTTGTCGATATCGGTTGGCTCGCTCATGGCAGGCTCCTCAAGGAAAGGCCGCCAGTCTACGCCCATTCAGGCGGGTGATGCTGCTGGTCAGGTGGGCGCTAGGGATCTATAACTCTTGCAGCCAACCCCATACCCGGCCTGGAGGCACCTGCAATGCTCAAGCTCTACGGTTTTTCGGTCAGCAACTACTACAACATGGTCAAGCTGGCGCTGCTGGAGAAAGGGCTGCCTTTCGAAGAGGTGCCGTTCTTTGCCGGGCAAACCCCCGAAGCCCTGGCGGTCAGCCCGCGTGGCAAGGTGCCGGTGCTAGGCGTCAAGCAGGGGTTTATCAACGAGACCAGCGTGATCCTCGAATACCTCGAGCAAACCCAGGAAGGGCCTTCGCTGCTGCCCGCCGAGCCGTTCCAGCGCGCTCAGGTGCTGGCGCTGTGCCGGGAAATCGAGCTGTACATCGAATTGCCTGCCCGCGCCTGTTTCGCCGAAGCGTTTTTCGGGATGCCGGTGCCGGAGGCAATCAAGGACAAATCCAAGGCCGAATTGCTGCTGGGGGTGGGTTCGCTGGGGCGACATGGCAAGTTCGCACCCTATGTGGCGGGGGAGAGCTTCACGCTTGCCGATCTGTATTTCATGTACAGCATGAACCTCGCCTGTGCGGTGGGCGAGAAGCTGTTTGGGCTGGATTTGTTGGCTGAGATGCCGACGGCCAAGGTGTTGCTGGACAAGCTGCACGCCATGCCCAATGCGCAAAAGGTGGCAGCGGACCGAGAGGCGGCGATGCCGGCGTTCATGGCGATGATTGCCGCCAAAAAATAGTGTCGATCAAACCCGTAGGAGCCGGCTTGCCGGCGATGGCGACCTCAAGATCGCTGCAGTCTTGAGGGCCTCATCGCCGGCAAGCCGGCTCCTACAGAGGGTGGATCAGCGGCTGGCGAGCAGGGCCTGGCCGCGAGCGACGGCTGCCTTGACCTGTGCCGGTGCTGTGCCGCCCACGTGGTTGCGCGCATTCACCGAACCTTCCAGGGTCAGTACGGCGAACACGTCCTGTTCGATCTGGTCGCTGAACTGACGCAGTTCTTCCAGGCTCATCTCTGCCAGGTCCTTGCCGGTGTCCACGCCGTATTTCACGGCATGGCCGACGATTTCGTGGCAGTCGCGGAACGGCAGGCCACGGCGTACGAGGTAGTCCGCCAGGTCGGTGGCGGTGGAGAAACCGCGCAGTGCCGCTTCACGCATGATCGCGTGCTTGGGCTTGATCGCCGGGATCATGTCGGCAAAGGCACGCAGCGAGTCGCGCAGGGTGTCGGCGGCGTCGAACAGCGGTTCCTTGTCTTCCTGGTTGTCCTTGTTGTAGGCCAGGGGTTGGCCTTTCATCAGGGTCAGCAGGCCCATCAATGCGCCGAATACGCGGCCGCTCTTGCCACGTACCAGCTCCGGCACGTCGGGGTTTTTCTTTTGCGGCATGATCGAGCTGCCGGTGCAGAAGCGGTCCGGCAGGTCGATGAACTGGAATTGCGCGCTGGTCCACAGCACCAGCTCTTCGGAGAAGCGCGACAGGTGCATCATCGCGATGCTGGCGGCGGCGCAGAATTCGATGGCGAAGTCACGGTCCGACACGCCGTCCAGAGAGTTGCCCCCTACGGCATCAAAGCCCAACAGTTGTGCGGTGTATTCGCGGTCGATCGGGTAGGTGGTGCCGGCCAGTGCGGCGCTGCCCAGGGGCATGCGGTTGGCGCGCTTGCGGCAATCCACCAGGCGCTCGTAGTCGCGGCTGAGCATTTCGAACCAGGCCAGCAGGTGGTGGCCGAAGGTCACGGGCTGCGCGGTTTGCAGGTGGGTGAAGCCGGGCATGATGGTGCCGGACTCACGCTCTGCCTGCTCCAGCAGGCCTTTTTGCAGGCGCGTGATTTCGCCCAGGATCAGGTCGATTTCGTCACGCAGCCACAGGCGGATATCGGTGGCCACCTGGTCGTTACGGCTACGCCCGGTGTGCAGTTTCTTGCCGGTCACACCGATACGGTCGGTGAGGCGGGCCTCGATATTCATGTGCACGTCTTCCAGGTCGACGCGCCAGTCGAACGTACCGGCCTCGATCTCGCCACGGATGGTGGTCAGGCCGTCGATGATGCTATCGCGTTCGGCGTCGGTCAGTACGCCGACCTTGGCCAGCATCGTCGCATGGGCGATGGAGCCCATGATGTCGTGGCGGTAGAGGCGCTGGTCGAAAGTGACGGAGGCGGTGAAGCGGGCGACGAAGGCGTCGACGGGTTCACTGAAGCGGCCGCCCCAGGACTGGTTGGTCTTGTCGGTGCTCATGGATTCGCTCGTGATCTGCTTAAAAGAGGCGTTGAGGTGTGCTGGCGATAATAACAGGGTTGCCCGGGAAGGCGGTGCTGCGGGTGGTCGGCATTTTTATTTGTGCGAAGGATGGCTAAGTGCCTTGCCGCCGAACGCGTCCGGGAAGAGACTGGAGGCAGCTGTTTATTGAAACGATATTTGACGATTGCACAATGTCGTCTCAGTGAGCGTCTACAGTTGCACTGATAGAGCGTGAATGCACCAAAGTCGGGTGATGCGGTCAGAGCCCAGACTATCCATTTAAAAAGGGGGGTATTCGGATTGTGTATCAGCAAACCCTACGACGGTGCCCGAAGGCAGCAGGTCTTGGGCGCAATTGAACAGGTCCGGGTAAATATGGGTGCCGCTCTCGGGGCACTTTTTGCCGCTCGCGCTAGTCTTAGCGTGGATCGCTGTGACGCAAGTCACCGCACCTGTCTACGCTATCCTTGTGCGAGACTCACGCAGGAATCCAGCGCAATATGAATGTCCTGATCGTTGATGACGAACCCCAAGCCCGCGAGCGACTGAGCCGACTGGTCAGTGAACTCGAGGGTTATACAGTCCTTGAACCGAGCGCCACCACGGGCGAAGAGGCGTTGGCGTTGATCGACAGCCTCAAGCCGGACGTGGTGTTGCTTGATATCCGCCTGCCCGGCCTCGATGGCCTGCAAGTCGCTGCCCGCCTGAGCGAACGTGAATCACCACCGGCCGTGGTGTTGTGCGCCGCCCAGGACGAGTTCCCCGCGCAGACCCTGGAGGACAGTGGCGTAGCCTTCCTGTTCAAGCCAGTGACGGGCGAAGCGCTGCTCAAGGCCTTGAAGAAGGCCGAGCGCCCCAACCGTGTCCAGCTCGCGGCGTTGACCCAGCCGGCAGCCCAGAGCGGCAACGGGCCGCGCAGCCATATCAGCGCCCGTACCCGTAAAGGCATCGAGCTGATTCCCCTGAGCCAGGTGGTCTACTTCATTGCCGATCACAAGTACGTGACGCTGCGCCATGAGGCCGGCGAGGTATTGCTCGATGAGCCGCTCAAGGCCCTTGAAGATGAATTCGGCGATCGTTTCGTGCGCATCCACCGCAACGCGCTGGTTGCCCGCGAGCGAATAGAACGCCTGCAGCGCACGCCATTGGGGCACTTCCAATTGTTCCTCAAAGGGCTTAACGGCGATGCCCTGATCGTCAGCCGACGCCATGTCGCCGGTGTGCGCAAGATGATGCAGCAACTTTAGCCCGCGGCTCTGGCGCGGCCTGTAATCCATATCCCGGTGCGACGTGGCCAGGGAGGCCCCGCACTTGCTGATTCAAATCAAAGCGTATTTGCCTGAGCTGTTATTATCTGCCGTATCTATTCAGTACGGATTGATCCATGTCCTCTCGCGAAATCCGCATCGCCACCCGTAAAAGCGCCCTGGCCTTGTGGCAGGCCGAATACGTCAAAGCACGCCTTGAGCAGGCCCACCCGGGCCTCGTAGTGTCCCTGGTGCCCATGGTCAGTCGCGGCGACAAGCTGCTCGACTCGCCGCTGTCGAAGATCGGCGGCAAGGGGCTTTTCGTCAAGGAACTGGAAACCGCGCTACTGGAAAACGAAGCCGACATCGCCGTGCACTCCATGAAAGACGTGCCGATGGACTTCCCCGAAGGCCTGGGCCTGTACTGCATCTGCGAGCGTGAAGACCCACGCGATGCGTTCGTTTCCAACACGTATGCTTCTCTCGACGATCTGCCGCTAGGCAGCATCGTCGGCACCTCCAGCCTGCGTCGCCAGGCACAGTTGCTGACCCGTCGCCCGGACCTGCAGATCCGCTTCCTGCGGGGCAACGTCAATACGCGCCTGGCCAAGTTGGATGCGGGCGAGTATGACGCGATCATTCTCGCCGCCGCCGGCCTGATCCGCCTGGGTTTCGAGGATCGCATCACCTCGGCCATCAGCGTCGAGGACAGCCTGCCAGCAGGCGGGCAGGGCGCCGTGGGCATCGAATGCCGTACCGCCGACAGTGAAATCCACGCGTTGCTCAAGCCTCTCGATCATCCCGACACCGAAGTTCGTGTGACCGCCGAGCGTGCCTTGAACAAGCACCTCAATGGCGGTTGCCAGGTGCCGATCGCCTGCTACGCCGTGCTTGAGGGTGAAAACCTGTGGCTGCGTGGCCTGGTGGGTGACCCAGACGGCGGCACTTTGCTGACTGCTGAAGTGCGCGGCCCACAGCGTGATGCCACGGCCTTGGGCATTCAGGTGGCCGAAGAGCTGCTGGAAAAAGGTGCCGGCGCCATCCTGCAGAAAGTCTATGGCGAGGCCGGTCCGCAGTGACCGACTGGCGTGTGCTGCTGACGCGGCCTGCCGAGGAGTCGGCAGCACTGGCGGCGACGTTGTCCGATGCGGGCATCTTCAGCAGCAGCCTGCCCTTGCTGGACACCGAACCTTTACCCATCACCCCGGCACAGCAGGCTGTGTTCGATGATCTAGGCCGCTATTGCGCGGTGATCGTCGTCAGCAAGCCGGCTGCGCGCCTCGCTGTGCAGCGGTTGGACCGACGCTGGCCGCACCTGCCGTGGTTCAGTGTCGGTGCTGCGACTGCGCAGGTACTGGCCGACCAGGGCCTGGACGTTCATTATCCGCAAACCGGCGACGACAGCGAGGCCTTGCTGGCGCTGCCGGCCCTGCGTGAAGCGATTGCACGGCCCGGTGCACGGGTGTTGATCCTGCGCGGGGAGGGCGGCCGGGAGCTGCTGGCTGAGCGTTTGCGCGAGCAAGGTGCTAGTGTCGAGTATCTGGAGTTGTACCGCCGTTTCCTGCCGGTGTACGCCGCCGGGGCACTGATGCAACGCATCCAGTTGGAACGCTTGAATGGCCTGGTGGTCAGCAGTGGGCAGGGTTTTTTACACCTGCAGGCGTTGGCCGGCCCGGATTGGACGCACGTGGCACAGTTGCCGTTGTTCGTGCCGAGCCCGCGAGTCTGTGAGATGGCACGGGCAGCGGGCGCAGAAAAAGTTGTGGATTGTCGCGGCGCGAGTGCTGCGGCTTTGTTAGTGGCGTTGCGCAGCTCTGCCCCATGAGGCAAGCCGCTCCCACTCTCTGAATACGCAAAGGACGGATACGTGAGCGAAACAGCCTTGCCTAAAGAAGAAGCCCAGCCCGCACTGAGTGCGCCGGTTGAGCCACCAGTCACCGCGCCACGTCGTGGCAATGGTCTGGCAGTCGTGGCCCTGTTGCTCGGCGCCGCGGGGGTTGCTGCCGGCGGTTGGGGGATCTGGCAGGTCCGTGCCCTGCAAGCCAGCAGCCAGCAACAGCTGGGGCAGGTGCAGACCCTCGATGACCAATCCCAGTCGCTCAAGCAGAGCCAGCAGCAACTGGCCACTCGCCTGGCACAGCTGCCCGCCGCAGATGAACTGGAGGAGCGCCGACGTCTGGTCGCCCAGCTACAAGGCGATCAGCAACGCCTGAGCCAGCGCCTGGAAACCGTGCTGGGCGCCAGCCGCCAGGACTGGCGTTTGGCGGAAGCCGAGCACCTGATCCGTCTGGCCAGCTTGCGCCTGTCTGCCCTGCAGGACATCAACAGTGCCCAGGCGCTGGTGCAGGGTGCCGACGAGATCCTGCGTGAGCAGAGCGACCCGGGTTCCTATGCCGCGCGTGAGCAGTTGGCCAAGAGCCTCGTTGCCCTGCGCAGTGTCGAGCAGCCGGACCGCACCGGGCTGTACCTGCAGCTGGCAGCGCTGCGTGACCAGGTGGTGCAACTGGCGGCCATCGCGCCGGAATACCAACTCACCGAGCCGGCGTCGCAAGGGCGTCCGACCACCGATACGGACAGCCGCTGGAGCCAATGGTGGGAGCAGATATCCCGCTATTTTCGCATCGACTTCAACCCCGATGACAACATCCGTCCGCTGCTCGCGGGCCAGGGCTTGAACCAGGTGCGCCTGGCGTTGAGCCTGGCACTGGAGCAGGCGCAGTGGGCCGCGCTCAATGGCGAAACGGCGGTGTATAGCCGTGCCCTTGGTGAAGCGCGCAGCGTATTGCAGGACAACTTCAATCAGGACAACCCGCAGAGCAAGGCCATGCTGGCGCGTATCGCCGAGCTTGAGCCGAAAGCCGTTTCGGTGGTGACACCGGACCTGGCGGCGAGCCTTGCGGCGGTGCAGGCCTACCTGGATCGTCGTCACCTGTCTGCTGATGAAGCCAAGGCGGCGGCGGGTACGCCGGCGACCCAGGAGTAGAGCCGATGAAGCGTTTCTATGTGATCCTGGTGCTGGCGGTTGCAATCGCCCTGGCACTGGCCGTGGGCATTTCGAAACACACCGGCTACGTGCTGATTACCTATCCCCATCTGCTGCATTACGAGTCGAGCCTGTGGGCCACGCTGGTCGCGTTGTTTGTGGTCGGCCTGGCGATCTACCTGGTCCGCGTGTTGCTGAGCCTGCTCACGACCTCGGGTGGGGTGGTCAACCCATGGTCGCGACGCAACCGCAGCCGCCGCGTACAGATTGCGATCGAGCAGGGCCAGATGGACCTTGCCGAAGGCCGCTGGGCCAGCGCCGAACGCCACTTGCACCGTGCCGCTGAGGCTGAGCGCCAGCCGCTGCTTTACTACCTTGGCGCCGCGCGTGCCGCCAACGAACAGGGGCGTTATGAAGAGTCCGACGGCCTGCTGGAGCGCGCCCTGGAGCGTCAGCCCCAGGCCGAGCTGGCGGTTGCCCTGAGCCATGCGCAGCTGCAACTGGACCGTGGCGATACCGACGGTGCGCTGACCACCCTGCAGGCGATGCACGAGCGCCACCCGCATAACGCCCAGGTATTGCGCCAGTTGCAGCGCCTGCATCAGCAGCGCGGCGATTGGTCGTCGGTGATTCGACTGATGCCTGAGCTGCGTAAAGACAAGGTGCTGCCTGCCCCGGAACTGGCCGAACTTGAGCGCCGCGCCTGGGGTGAAAACCTCAGCCTGGCAGCCCAGCGCGAAGACCAGAGCGAAGCCGGGTTGCAGTCCCTTGAGCGTGCGTGGGAACAACTCACTTCTGCCCAACGTCAGGAGCCGCCCCTGGTCTTGGCCTACGCCGAGCAGCTGCGCCGGCTGGGCGCCGATACGAAAGCCGAGGAAGTACTGCGCGGTGCTATCAAACGCGGCTACGACAGCCACTTGATCCGGCTCTATGGTCTGCTGCGTGGTAGCGATCCGGCCCGCCAGTTGAAGTTTGCCGAAGGCTGGCTCAAGGACCATCCGGGGGACGCCAGCCTGCTGTTGACGCTGGGGCGCCTGTGCCTGCAGAACAGCCTGTGGGGCAAGGCGCGGGACTACTTGGAGAGCAGCTTGCAGGTGCAGCGCAATCCTGAAGCCTGTGCCGAGCTGGCACGCTTGCTCGCGCAATTGGGTGACACAGAACGCAGCAACCAGTTGTTCCAGGAAGGCTTGGGGCTTCTGGACAATCGTTTGCTGGCGTCACCGTTGCCAGTACCTGTGCGAGCGTGAGATAGGAAAACAAGCGGAGGCTGGTTCGGAAGTTTCCGGGGCCAGCCGTTCGATTCCCTGTAAATACGGGGGACAGAAGATGGGCAAGCAAATTCCTACTGTTGGCTGCTCGAAGTCATCCAGGTTCTGACGGCATATCCTCATGCCCTCGCCGAATCGTCTGCTCTAGTGCGTATTGAAAGGAGTCAGGCCTTTCCTCTACCGTAGCGGCCTGTCTCCTGCGGTACGGATAAACAATGTCTTTGGCCCCTTCACGCTCCTTGTTTTTCCTGGCGTTCCTGGCGGGTGCGCTGACGTTGGGCGCGTCTTTTTATGTCGAGTACGGCGCGCTGCTACGTCCCTGCTTCCTGTGTCAGGTGCAACGCCTCTTTGTGGCGACGTTCACCTTGATCAACCTGGTGGCCGCCCTTCATAACCCCAAGCGCCCTGCGGTCGTCCTGTATGGGGTGGCCAGTATGGGTTGTGCGTTGCTGGGGGCGGTCACTGCTGTACGCCAGGTGTTGCTGCAAAATGTCGCACCGGATCAGCCGGCCGAGTGCTGGCCCAGCTTGCAATCGATGATCGAAAACCTGTCGTTTTGGCAAGCTTTGCGATCGACCATCAAAGGCACCGTGGACTGCGTCGAGATCAACTGGACGCTGTTTGACCTGAGCCTGCCGGAGTGGAGTCTGTTGTGCTTCGTGGCGATGCTGATCCTGGGCATCCTGCAGTTTTCACGGCTGTTTTTCAGCCAATCCTTGGGGTTGGCAAAGCGCTGAGAGTGGGCCGAAGGTTGTAGGACGGGATTAAACACTTGTATGAACTTTCTGTCCTGCGTACCTTGAAGCCATAGTCATGCGGGCATAATCTGGCCCGCACGCATTAGCGAAACCGTTTGTCAGATGCAGCCTTGTCCGGCTGCTGCTTTATCCTTGAAGTGTTGCGCGGGCACCAGGCGGCAGCGCCCCTACTAGGGAAGAGAGATCATCATGCTGGAAAGTTGTCAGAATGCTCAGGAACGCTGGGGTGGTGTGCATAAGCTGATCGACAGCTGGCTGAAGGCACGTCACGAACTGGTTCGGGCCTTTGATGCTCTCGGCGCCAAGCCCGAAGCATTGGCACAGAACCGCGAACCGTTGCAGGATTTCTGTGGGGTCTTGGTGGACTACGTGTCTGCTGGCCACTTCGGGGTCTACGAGCAACTGACCAAGGAGGCGGAAGCCTTTGACGATCAGCGTGGCCTGGACCTTGCCGAAACCATTTATCCGCGTATCGACGCCATCACTGAAAAGTTGCTGGCGTTCACTGATCTGTGCGATGCCGGCAACTGCGTGGCGGCGAAATTCCAGGAGCTGGGCGCGCTGCTTCATGAGCGTTTCGAGCTGGAAGATTGCCTGATCGAAGTGTTGCACAACGCGCACAAGGAAGAGTCCGCCACCCAGGCCTGAACCCTGATGGCGAGGTAAAAAAAACGGTGCGCATGGCGCACCGTTTTTTATTGGGTCAGTGGCGGGTTCCGAGCAGTTCGATCTCGAATACGAGTGGCGAATAGGGTGGGATCAACTCACCTGCGCCGTCAGCGCCATAGGCTTGGGCAGAAGGAATCACCAAGCGCCATTTCGCGCCGACCGGCATCTGCTGCAAGGCGCTGCTCCAGCCGCTGATTACGCTGTCCAGGCGGAACCACTGCGGTTGCGTGCTCTGATCGAAGACGGTCCCATCGGGCAATCGCCCCACGTATTTGACCTGTACCTCATCACTGGCCAATGGCTTGCTGCCACTGCCGGGCGAGAGCTCGGTGAGCAGGATGCCATCCGCCAATTCGCGCACGCCACTCAGTGCTTTTTCCTTGGCTAAAAATTGCTGCTCGGCGGCGAGTGCCTTTTCGGTTTGTGGAACCTGGGCATCGGCTTCGCTTTGCGCTTCATGCTGGGCGAGCACCTGTTCAATGCGCGCATTGTCCAGGGCCAGGGGTTTGCCTTGGTAGGCTTGTTTGAGACCGTCGAGCAATGCCTGGAGCTGCAGGTCGGGAACCTCTTGGCGCAAGCGCTCGCCCAGACTGGCACCCAGGCTGTAGGCGAGGTCGTGCGGGTCTGGGGCCGTCGTTTTGGACGGCGTTTGCTCGCCCGCATTGGCTGCGCAAATCGCCAAGCCAAGCACTAGAAAAAGGTAACGCGACATGGGCATTCTCCCGCCGAAAGTGCGACGGATTATGCCAGTGTGGATGGGTAAAAAGTGGCGCGGTTTTTCGTTATATCGATAAGAATTTTCGCGCGTTGCAACGCAACGCAAACGATACTGTCAACATGCCCTAGCGGCGGTAAGAGCAGAGGGCTAGTATGAGCCGCACCCACGTCAGCCAGGAGGTAAACCATGTCGGCCAAACAGAAGCCTGTTAATACCCCGTTGCATTTACTCCAACAACTTTCGGGCAGCTTGCTCGAACACCTGGAAAGCGCTTGTTCCCAAGCGTTGGCCGATGCAGAAAAGCTGCTCGCCAAGCTGGAAAAACAACGCGGTAAAGCGCAAGAGAAGCTGCACAAATCCCGCACCAAACTGCAAGACGCCGCCACTGCCGGCAAGGCCAAGGCACAAGCCAAAGCCAAAGACGCTGTCAAAGAACTTGAGGACCTGCTGGACGCCCTCAAGGATCGCCAAGCTGAAACCCGCACCTACATTTCCCAACTCAAAAAAGACGCTCAAGAAAGCCTGAAACTGGCCCAGGGCGTTGGTCGTGTGAAGGAAGCTGTAGCCAAAGTGCTGGGCGCTCGTACGCCTGCAAAAGCTGTTGCTGCGAAAGCACCTGCTAAAGCTGCTGCCAAGCCAACTGCCAAAACTGCTGCTGCAAAACCGGCCGCTAAGCCAGCTGCTAAAACTGCTGCTGCGAAACCAGCCGCTAAGCCAGCTGCTAAAACCGCTGCTGCGAAACCAGCCGCTAAGCCAGCTGCCAAACCTGCTGCTGCAAAACCAGCCGCCAAGCCAGCTGCTAAAACCGCTGCTGCGAAACCAGCCGCCAAGCCAGCTGCCAAACCTGCTGCTGCAAAACCAGCCGCTAAGCCAGCTGCTAAAACCACCGCTGCGAAACCAGCCGCTAAGCCAGCTGCCAAACCTGCTGCTGCAAAACCAGCCGCCAAGCCAGCTGCTAAAACCGCT
>NZ_JBWKPU010000014.1:0-62334 GCF_059418405.1 Pseudomonas sp. GW821-FHT09A09 | reverse complement strand
CTGCTGCGAAACCAGCCGCCAAGCCAGCTGCCAAACCTGCTGCTGCAAAACCAGCCGCCAAGCCAGCTGCCAAACCAGTTGCTGCAAAACCAGCCGCTAAGCCAGCTGCCAAGCCTGCTGCTGCAAAACCAGCCGCTAAACCAGCTGTCGCCAAGCCTGCCGCTGCCAAACCAGCACCGGCCAAGCCAGCCACCCCAGCGGCTACCCCGGCAGCCTCCACCGCTCCAGCCGCGACCGCCAGCAGCACGCCTGCTCCGGTAGCATCCAGCACGACCCCAACCAGCGCTTCCTAAGTGCTGGCAGCCACGGCGCGCAGCAGTTGCAGCGCGTCGTGGTCAAGGTTGGCGGCTTCGGTCGCCAAGCCTTCAAGCCATCTGTGCTGACCTTCCTTCTTCGGCCATGCCTGCGCCACTGCCTCCAGGCGCGTCAGTAATTCCCGCTCTGCATCCAACTCCAGGGCCTTGACCCGCTCCCGCAACTTATCCAAAACCTCATCCTGCTGCGCCATGGCGCGCCATTGCATGCGCACCTGTCGTAACGGCTCGATGACCTGCGCCTGCCAGAGCCCGGCGACCTGCTTGAGCGCCTGCAGACGTTCGGGTGTCTGCGCTACACCCCGTTGCTCCAGCCAGGCGCCACACAACAACAGGCACACATCCGCCCCTCGTTCCTGCAAGCGCAGGCAGGCGGCTTCGCAGCCCGAGCGGGCGTAAGTCGAAAGGGCAAAGCTCCACAGGTCAGCGCACATATTCACACCCAAGCCAGCGGCCAACGAAGCTGGTAGACTCCGCCGCCATTATGATCCGACTTCAAAGCCTAACATTACAGCGTGGCCCGCAACGTCTTCTCGAAGACGCCGAGCTGACCCTGCACGCCGGTCACAAAGCCGGCCTGATCGGTGCCAACGGCGCCGGCAAATCCACGTTGTTCGCCCTGTTGCTGGGTGAGCTGACCCCGGACTCCGGGGACTGCCTGCTGCCCGCCGACTGGCGCATCGCCCATATGCGCCAGGAGATCGACACCCTGGACCGCATCGCGATCGACTACGTGCTCGATGGCGACCTGCGCCTGCGCCAGGTGCAACACGACCTCGCCGAGGCTGAGAAAGCCCAGGACGGCGCCGCCCAGGCGCGCCTGCACTCGGAGCTCGACAGCGCCGACGGCTATACCGCCGACGCCCGTGCCCGCAAGATGCTCGCAGGCCTTGGGTTTACCAACGAACAGATGGACCGCCCGGTCGCCGACTTCTCTGGCGGCTGGCGCATGCGCCTGAACCTGGCCCAGGCGCTGATGTGCCCCTCGGACTTGTTGCTGCTCGACGAACCGACCAACCACTTGGACCTCGATGCGATCCTGTGGCTGGAAGACTTCCTCAAGAGCTACCAGGGCACCTTGCTGCTGATTTCCCACGACCGGGATTTCCTCGACGCCGTGGTCGATAACATTGCCCACGTCGAACAGAAGAAGATCACCCTCTACCGTGGCGGCTACACCGCGTTCGAGCGTGCCCGTGCCGAGCGCTTGGCCCAGCAACAACAGGCCTACGAGAAACAGCAGGCGCAACGTGCGCACATGGAAAGCTACATCGCCCGGTTCAAGGCCCAGGCCACCAAGGCCCGGCAGGCCCAGAGCCGGATCAAGGCGCTGGAGCGCATGGAAGAACTGTCGGCCGCTCACGTCGATTCGCCGTTCGACTTTGTATTCCGCGAGTCGGTGAAGATCTCCAGCCCCTTGCTGGATCTCTCGGATGCACGTCTGGGTTACGGCGACAAAACCATCCTGGAAAAGGTCAAGCTGCAGTTGACGCCGGGCGCACGCATCGGCCTGTTGGGCCCCAACGGCGCGGGCAAGTCGACGCTGATCAAGAACCTGTCGGGCGAGCTATCGCCCCTGGCCGGTCGCCTCACCCGTGGCGAGAACACGGTGGTGGGTTACTTCGCCCAACATCAGTTGGACTCGCTCGATTCCAAGGCCAGCCCATTGCTGCACCTGCAGCGCCTGGCGCCCACCGAGCGCGAGCAGACCTTGCGAGACTTCCTCGGCGGTTTCGACTTCCGTGGCGCGCGCATCGATGAGCCGGTGCTGAACTTCTCCGGCGGCGAAAAGGCCCGCCTGGCCCTGGCGTTGATCGCCTGGGACCGCCCGAACCTGCTGCTGCTCGACGAACCGACCAACCACCTGGACCTGGAAATGCGCCTGGCGCTGACCATGGCTCTGCAGGAATTCAGTGGTGCGGTGTTGGTGGTGTCTCACGATCGCCACTTGCTCAAGAGCACCACCGACAACTTCCTGTTGGTGGCTGACGGCAAAGTTGAAGAGTTCGACGGTGACCTCGACGACTACGCGCGCTGGCTGACCGACTACCGCCTGCGTAACGCGCCGGTCAGCAACACGCCGGTCAACCCGGACAAGACCGACAAGAAAGCCCAGCGCCAGGCCGCTGCCGCCTTGCGCCAACAGCTGGCGCCGCACAAGCGTGAAGCTGACAAGCTGGAAGCCGAGCTGGGCAAGGTGCACGAGCGCCTGGCCAAAATCGAGACCAGCCTGGGTGACAGCGCCGTGTACGAAGCCGCCCGCAAGGACGAGCTGCGTGACCTGCTGGCCGAACAGGCCAAGCTCAAGGTGCGCGAGGGGCAGTTGGAGGAAACCTGGATGGAAGCCCTTGAACTGCTCGAAACCTTGCAAGCGGAGCTGGAGGCGCTGTCCTAATGGAAGCCCTGCAACTGCCGCTGCCGGCGCAATGGGTAGAGCCTGTGTGGATCGGCGTGCAGATCCTGCTGATCCTGCTGGCCGGCTACCTGGCCCAGCGTTTTGTCGCCAAAGGCCTGACTCGCCTGGGCGAGCGCTACCCGTTCCCACCGCAACTGCTGATGCCCCTGCGCGGCGGCTTGCGCTGGTTGATCATGGGCAGTGCGTTGATCTTTGTGCTGGGCCGATTGGGCGTGTCTGCCACGGTGTTGTGGACAGCATTGTCGGGGTTTGTGGCGGTGGCGGCAGTGGCGTTCTTCGCCATGTGGTCGGTGCTGTCCAACCTGCTGTGCGCGATCCTGATCTTCACGGTCGGCCCGTTTCGCCTGGGTGACATCGTCGAACTGGTGGACACCGTCGACAAGCCGGGAGTGAAGGGCCGGGTCGTGGCGATCAACCTGCTGTACACCACTCTGGTCGAAGTCGCGGAAGCCGGCACCGACAGCGCCATGGTGCAAGTGCCCAACAGCCTGTTCTTCCAGCGCTCGGTGCGGCGTTGGCCAGGTAACCACGTGTTCCCGGGCGACCGCTAGCATTCACATCTTGTAAAAATCTATAGCCAGCCTTTGGTCGGCGGAGTTAGCTTAGGGCATCACAGCAAACTCCCTCCTGAGGTGTGTAATGGCACTCGATACGTGGCTGGCCTTTTTCGTGGCCAGTTGGATCATCTCCCTTTCTCCTGGTGCAGGCGCCATCGCGTCAATGTCCAGCGGCCTGCAATACGGTTTCCTGCGCGGTTACTGGAACGCCATCGGCCTGCAACTGGGCCTGGCGATGCAGATTGCCGTCGTGGCCGGCGGGTTGGGTGCCATTCTGGCGGCGTCGTCTACCGCGTTCTATGCGATCAAATGGTTCGGCGTGGCGTACCTAGTGTACCTGGCTATCAAGCAGTGGCGCGCCTTGCCCATGGATATGACCGATGACGCCGCCGTGCGCCCGATCGGCAAGCCGATGGCGATGATGTTCCGCGGCTTCCTGGTCAACGCCAGCAACCCCAAGGCCTTGGTGTTCATGCTGGCGGTGCTGCCGCAATTCGTGAACCCGCAGGCGCCGCTGCTGATCCAGTACCTGATCCTGGGTGCGACGATGATCAGCGTGGATATGATCGTAATGGCGGGCTATACGGGGCTGGCGTCGAAGGTATTGCGTCTGTTGCGCACGCCAAAACAGCAAAAACGCATGAACCGTACGTTTGCCGGGTTGTTCGTGGGAGCGGCGGGTTTCCTCGCCAGCCTGCATCGCGCAACGGCGTAACCCGATCAAACCTGTAGGAGCCGGCTTGCCGGCGATAGCGGTATACCTGATGTACCGCTATCGCTGGCAAGCCAGCTCCTACAGGGGGGCAAGAGTGATTCAGCGCAGGATTTTCGGCGCCTCATCCCTCGGCAGGTTATTGCGCAACGCCGGCTTGCCCGGGTCCTGGTACCCGCCACCCAACTGCTCCGCCAACTGGCGCGCCACATCTTCGCCAAGCGCTTTCGACACTTCTTTCACCACACGCGGCCGATTCAGGCTCACGCGCACGTCACGGCTGTTCACCAACTTGGTGTCCTGGCCTTCACCCATGGCGGTGAACGCCGAGGTGATTTCGTAGGTGCGGGTGTTGATCAGGCTGAAATCCGCCACCAGCGTCAGGCCCAGCACCGCCGAGTAGCTGTTGGTGCGGTCGATGGCGTTGATGTCCTGGGTGAAGTCGATGTCCGACAGCGTGCCGAACAGCACGTAGTCAGCCCCCTTGAAGTGGCCAGCCTTGATGCGCTTGATCACGTCGTAAACGTCACCCTTGGCATCGGCGGTGTAGGGCGTGCCCTGTACCAGCTGGAACTGGCGGGACTTGAGGATCTCGCCCTTGATGTCACCGCTGAACTTACGCAGCTCGGTCTGCTCGATGTAGCTGGTACGGCTTTCGTACTCGCTGTAGTTCGAGGCACCGCTGGCGTTGTAGGCACTCGCCTGGTAGTTGTTGCTCGCCGAAACCTGGTGGATGTACTCCTCGACCCGCGCCTCGTAGGCCAGGTCGGTCACCGCGATCTTCGGGGCGGCCTCGGCGCCAAAGGCGCACAGCAGGCCGATCATGCCGATCCATGCACGCATTGCTTAGCGCTCCGTGGTCTTGCGGATTTCTTTCTCGTCCATCCATTCGGCCAGGCCGCTCTCGACGTCAATCAGCTGCAGGCTGAACTTGTAGAACACGTCCTTGTAGTCCGAGCTGCGCTTGACGATGGAGCTGATGGAACCTTCCAGGCGGTATTTGGCGGCGACCATGTTGCCGGTCTTGCTGACGGTGGATTTCTTGTACAGGCCGCTCTGGTTCTGCAGCTTGAGCTGGTCGACCTGGCTCTGCATGTCGGTATTGTCGCTGGCGAAGCGCGCGGTGCCGGTCTTCATCAACTGGGTCTTGATCGACGTGGTGATCTCGCGGGTATCGATGTATTCGCTGGTCTTGTTCTTCACGTCATACACCTGCACCACCGGGCGGCCCTGCAAGATGCCGGACTGGGCCAGGGAGCGGGTCATGCTTTCGGCGATCATCTGCAAGTCGGTGGAACCGAACTCGTTGGTCACCGTTTCCACGGCCTTGGTGTCACCGTAGCTGATGTTCTTGCTGCCCAGTACAGGCGAGGTGTTGGAGCAGCCGCTGGCCAGCAGGGCAACGACAGCGAGCATCGAGAAGCGTGCAAACATGGGGAATTCTCTCTGAAACGTAAAAGGGGAACGGCTCAAGGCGTCTTCACTTCAAGGCGGAAGTCTGCCGCCTGGGGCAGGTTGGCAATGGCCGGCAGGAAGGTCGCCTGGTTGGCGTACAGGTTCAGCACTTTCCAGGTTTCTTCGTCGCCCACCGGAAAGCCGTCGGCGCCCAGCCAGGCAAAGCGGTAATACATCGTCTGGTTGCTGCTGGTGATGTTGCTCAACTGCACCTTGGCGGTAAGGAAGCCGTTCTCGCGTGCAACGCGGATGGCACCGACGGCGATACCCTTGAACTTGCCCATCACCACGATTTTGCTCGCAGCGCTGCCGGGCTCCGGTGGCGGCGGGGTGGCGCAGCCGGCGAGCAGGACCAGCGCCAGGGCGCCGAGGATGAAATGACGCATAGCGTGCTCCTTAAGGTTGCTTGAGTGTGGCGATGGCCTGGGGCGTGCTGCTTGGCACGACATGGGCGGCCAGGCCCCCGGCGAACACCTGGTTGCCGACCACGCGCAAGGTGATCACCTGGTAGCGCTGATCGGCCTTGACCGTCACCAGCGTGCCGCCCAGGGCGTTGGGCAGGCTGACCTGATGCTCGCCGTGCTTGAGGCGCAGGCGGGTCACCTGGGTCATGTCTGGCAGGGTGCGCCAGGTGCGGGTGTCGGCGCCTTCGGTCACGGCCGAGGCGATGCCCAGCACCAGGCCGGCCATGGGGTTGGTCTTGTTCAGGTTGTTTTGCGCCACGCCACGGCTGACCGCACGCACCGTGGTGCGCAGGATGATGCCCGGCATGTCATCGCGCAGGGCGCGGCGGGACATGGCGGTGGTGCTGTTGAGGGCGGTGAGGTTCTGCTGTTTGCCGTCGACGCCGATCTGGGCGAAGGTCGCGGTAGACGTGTCGGCCTTGATCACCGGGAACGACAGCGGCGTGATCACCAGATGGCCGTCGATAGGAATCGGCAGTGGCAGGCGAATCGAGTCGCGCGCCGGTGCCAGGCCGCTCTGGACCACGATCAGCACATCGGTTTCGTCGGCTTCGACCTTGGATTTGTCCAGGTCCAGCAATGCCTGTTCCAGCAACGGCGTGTTGGGGCGCAACTCGGCAGCCTTGCGGTAACCGGGGGCCGCCAGGTCTTTTTCGCCGAGGGCTTCGTAGACAAAGCCAGCCAGGTAATGGCTGAACGCACTCTGGTAGCTGTTTTTCAGGCCCACCACGTCTGGCGCGTTCAAGGCTTCCACCGGGTAGCCACTCAGGTCTTTCATCTGGGTGGTCACGCCTTCGCGCTGGGCTTCGTCCTCGCGCTTGAGGTATTCCTTGTCGCGCAGGTCGGCAATCACCGCTTCGCGTTCGTGGGTCTTCTTGATTTCGGTGCGGGCACCGTCGAAATCATTCAGGGCCAGCAGGTTCAGGGCCATCTGGGTGGTCAGCATGACTTTTTCGTAGTCATAGCCTTCGTAGCGGCGCACCTTGTCATTGACCAGGAAACTGCCGAACTGGGCGAGGTACTTCTCGCTGTCGAACTTGACGGACTCTTCCCACTTGTAGACTTGCAGATCGGCGCTGCGCCACGCGGTCTGGCTGCCGGTCAGGTCGCCCTTGGCCCGCAACAACTCACCTTTTTCGAAGAAATAGAGCAGGTCTTTGTCTTCGCCGGTGTTGTTCTTTTCCAGGAGGGTCAGGGCGCCGTCGACATTGCCGGTGGCCAATTGCTGGTTGGTGGCTTGCAGCTCAGTGTCATAGCTGCGGAACATCGAACAGCCGGAGAGCAACGTGACCGCGACGAGCGCGAGCGAAGGTAAGGCGCGAAATGCCATGCAGCTTCTTCCCTGAAAGTATTCAACCGGTGTGGTAATTCCTCATAAAAACGAGGAACGAAATTCCCTTTCGCACTAACAGGGCGCGGCATTATAAGCGCCATTGCTGGCAAAACAATGGCTTATTGATGTGATTCAATCCACAAAATGCCAGCATCGAATTTCTAAAAATGCCCCGGCCTTCCAAACGCCAACTCACTAACGCCTTGAGTCAAACCCTTTAAGGTTTGACAATGTGTTACTTCGTATTTCCCTTTGAGATTCATTCATGACTGCCCCCTTTCGTTTTCTCGCCTGGCTGCTGTTGCCGGCGCTGATGTCGTGCAGCTTCAACTTATTGGCCGCGACCGCTGAAGGTGCTCCACAAGCCCTGCATTTGTTGGACTACATCGGTGCTGACTACCCTCCAACGGTGGAGGCGGGCAAGGTTATCGACGAATCCGAATACCGTGAACAGGTCGAGTTTCTCGGGGTGTTGCAGGGCCTGGTGGCCGAACTGCCACAGAGGCCAGAGCGTGCGGCGTTGATCAAAGGTGTCGACGAATTGTTTGCCGCTGTAACTGCCCACGAAGACGGCGCTGCCGTCGCCCGCCAAGCCCGCCAGTTGGGCGCCAAGCTGGCCGTGGCGTATGAAGTCAGCCAAGCCCCGGCGATCACGCCGGACCCCACCCGAGGGGCGCCGCTCTACGCCCAACATTGTTCGGTGTGCCACGGCACGGCCGGTGCAGGTGATGGCCCGGCGGGCATGGGCATGACCCCGCCACCCGCCAACCTGCGTGACGCCACGCGCCTGGACCGCCTGAGCCTCTATGCGATCTACAACACCCTTGGACTGGGTGTCGAAGGCACTGACATGCCGTCGTTCTCCGACCAACTGGACGACCGCCAGCGCTGGGACCTGGCCACTTACATCGCCGGTTTCACGGCCGACCCGACGGCGGCCAAGAGCGAACAGCCGTTCAACCTCGCTGACCTGGCGCGCCAGACCCCCAATGAAGTGCTTGCCGCCAACGGCCCCGACGCTGCCGCCACGTTCCGCGCCCAGCGGGCCCAGCCGCCGCAGGTCAAGCGTGGCCCGGCGCAATTGCTGGACTACACCGCGACCACCTTGGACAAGAGCCTCGCCGCGTTCCGCAACGGTGACCATGAGCAGGCGTATGACCTGTCTGTCGCGGCCTACCTGGAAGGCTTCGAGCTGGTGGAAAGCTCCCTGGACAACGTCGACGCCAACGTACGCAAAGACACCGAGAAGGCCCTGATGGCTTACCGGCAGTCGTTGCAGGACGGGCTGCCGGTCGATCAGGTGCAACAGCGCCTGGACGTGGCCAAGGACAAGCTCACCGAATCCGCAGGCTTGCTGGGCAGTGATGGCCTGAGTTGGTCGCTGAGCTACATCTCCGGCTTGCTGATCCTGCTGCGCGAAGGCCTGGAAGCGATCCTGGTGCTGGCGGCGATCCTCGCGTTCCTGCGTAACACTGGCCAGCAATCGGCGGTGCGCAGCGTCAACGCGGGCTGGGGCCTGGCATTGCTGGCTGGCTTGGCCACCTGGGCGCTGGCGGCGTATGTGATTGACGTGAGCGGTGCGCAGCGCGAATTGCTCGAAGGCTGCACGGCGCTGTTCGCCAGTGTGATGGTGTTGTGGCTGGGGGTGTGGATGCACGACCGGCGTCATGCCGCAGCTTGGCAGGATTACATCAAGAGCAGCCTGGTGGGCGGCGGCGGTCGTTTCGGTTTTGCGATGCTGGCGTTCTTCTCGGTGTACCGCGAGCTGTTCGAAGTGATCCTGTTCTACGAAACCCTATGGCTGCAAGCCGGGCCTGCCGGGCATAACGCTGTGCTGGCGGGTGGTGCCACGGCGCTGGTGCTGTTGGTGGGCCTGGCCTGGGTGATCTTGCGCGGTTCGGCGAAGCTGCCGTTGGCGCTGTTCTTCGGGATCAACGCGGCGCTGCTGTGTGCGTTGTCGGTGGTGTTTGCCGGCCATGGTGTTAAGGCGTTGCAAGAGGCCGGCATCTTCGGCACGCGGCCGGTGCCGTTCTTTGACTTCGACTGGCTGGGCATTCACGCCGACGCTTACTCGCTGAGTGCGCAAGCCGTGGCGATCCTGGCAATTGTGGTGTTGTATGGTCGCAGTCGGTTGGTCGAAAAGCGCCGCATTGCCGCTTGAACGAACGCGGTCAAACAATGTGGGAGCGGGCTTGCCCGCGATTGCGGTGTGTCAGCCGATGTAGGTGTTGGCTGATCCGGCGCTATCGCGGGCAAGCCCGCTCCCACACTGGATCTATGTTGTTAATGAGAAGGTGGATGGATGCGCGTATGGATCGATGCCGATGCCTGCCCTCGGGCGGCCAAGGATCAGGTGGTCAAGTTCGCCCTCAAGCGCCAGTTCGAGGTGGTATTGGTGGCGGGGCAGAGCCAGATCAAGCCGAGTTTTGCGTGCGTGAAGTTGATCGTAGTGCCCAGTGGCCCGGATGCGGCGGACGATTACCTGGTGGAGCACGCCGTTCCTGGTGAGCTGGTGATCTGCAGCGATGTGCCCCTGGCTGATCGGCTGGTAAAGAAGGGCGTGACGGCGCTCGACCCCCGTGGCAAGGAGTTCAGCCCGGCGAACATGAGCGAGCGTCTGGCGGTGCGCAACCTGTTTACCGACCTGCGTGAACAGGGCCAGATGGGCGGTGGGCCACCGCCCCATAGTGAAAAGGACAAGCAAGCCTTCGCCAATGCCCTGGACCGCCTTCTCACCCAGTTGATGCGTCTGGCTTGACCTTGTAGTGAGCGGGCTTGCCCCGCGCCGCGGTGTGTCAGGTAAGCGTGTGGCGCCTGGTATACCGTGGCGCGGGGCAAGCCCGCTCACTCCATTCAATGGGTTGCTTAGTCGTTTTCGTGGGTGAGTTCGAGCACCCGGTCCACCAGCTTGTTGATGCCTGACGCCACTTCACTGATGTTCTTGCCCAGCATGTAGGCCGGTGTGCTTACCAGCTTGCGCGCCTTGTCTTCCACGATGTCTTCGACGGCGCATTCCTGGTGGGTGGCGCCCATCTTGTCCAAGGCGGCCGCCGTATCGGGGCAGTTACCGATGGTGCAGGTCACGCCCGGGCCGTAGATCTTCGCGGCCAGCGCCGGCGAGATGCAGATCAGCCCCACCGGCTTGCCCGCTTCGGCAAACGCTTCAGCCAGTTCCAGCACCTGCGGGTTGACGCTGCAACCGGCGCCTTGCACGGCAAAGTTGGACAGGTTCTTGGCTGCGCCAAAGCCACCCGGCACGATCAGCGCATCAAATTCTTCAGCATTGGCTTCGCGAATATCCTTCACGTCGCCGCGGGCGATCCGCGCCGACTCCACCAGCACGTTGCGCGATTCGGGCATCTCTTCACCGGTGAGGTGGTTGATCACGTGCAGTTGCGCAATATCGGGGGCAAAACATTGGACCTGAGCACCGCGCTGGTCCAGGCGCAGCAAGGTGATCACGCTTTCGTGGATCTCTGCGCCGTCGTACACGCCGCAGCCGGAAAGGATCACTGCAATCTTTTTGCTCATGGGCATTTCTCCTGGGGTCATGGCGTTAAATGTCTACTAATTTGTCACCTGTTGCCAATGGGCTCTTGCGCGGCTGCACCTAATCTATATGTAACAAAAACAAACCGGACCAGACCATGGACTTCGTGCCTTACGCGGTACCGTTTTTCATCGCCTTGATCGTGGTGGAGCTGCTTGCCGACCACTGGCGCGGCGAGCGCAACTATCGGGTGGCGGATGCCATCAACAGCCTCAGCACCGGCGTGCTGTCCACCACCACAGGGTTGTTGACCAAGGGGGTGGGGATCCTGACCTACGCCTTCGCCCTCAAGCACCTGGCGCTCTTCGAATTGCCGGCCCAAAGCGTGTGGACCTGGGTGTTCGCCTTTGTGTTCTACGACTTCTGCTACTACTGGCTGCACCGCATGGGCCATGAGCGCAATATCCTGTGGGCCGCGCACTCGGTGCATCACCAGAGCGAGGACTACAACCTCAGCACCGCCCTGCGCCAGACCAGCACCGGCTTTCTGCTGAGCTGGATCTTCTACCTGCCGCTGGCCGTTGTCGGTGTGCCGCTGGTGGTGTTTATCAGCGTGGCGTCCCTCAACCTGCTGTACCAATTCTGGGTGCATACCCGCCACGTGCCCAAGCTTGGCTGGTACGAGTGGTTCTTCGTTACGCCGTCCAATCATCGGGCCCACCATGCACAGAACGCTCTCTACATGGATCGCAACTACGGCGGGGTGTTCATTGTTTGGGACCGGCTGTTTGGGTCGTTCCAGGAAGAAGACGACAACGAACCGGTAATTTTCGGCGTGACCACGCCTTTGGCCAGCTGGAACCCGCTGTGGGCCAACCTGCAGTTTTATGCACAGCTGTGGAGTGATGCGCGGCGCACCGAGAGTTGGTGGGACAAACTGCGCATCTGGTTCATGCGCACTGGCTGGCGCCCGGCCGATGTGAAGGCCAAGTACCCGATGGCCAAGCCGGACCTGAGCCAGTTCCGCAAATTTGAAGTGCCGCTGGATGTGCGCCAACAGGTGTACATCGCCCTGCAGTTTGCGGCGTATGTGGGGTTTGGCAGCTATCTGATGAATTTTGGCGAGGGGTTGCCCACTGCGGCGCTGATCCTGGGCTGGAGTGCGATGGCGCTGGGGTTGTTTACCCTGGGGGTGGCCCTGGAGAACCGCCCCTGGGCCTTCAAGGCCGAGCTGGTACGCCTGGTGTTGAATGTGCCGCTGGTATGGCTGGCGCCGTTGGTGGGGCTATGGCCGGCCAGCAACCTGGGTTGGCTGGGCCTGGTGAGTTACAGCCTGCTCAGCGTGATCGGCCTCTACTGCTGTAGAAGCCGGCTTATTCGACTGGCGTCTTAGGTGCTTCTACCGGAGCCTGCCCGGCAGCGAGCCGGGCCTTGGCGTCGGCGCAGGCCTCACGGGCGATGCGCGCGTTCTTGAAGCGACGGCGCAGCCACAGGCCGAAGCCCAATACCAGCAACGCGCCGAGCACCCACAGCTCGTATTTCTTGATGCTGCCCAGCATCCCTTCCAGCACGGCGCCGAAGTGATACGCCGCAGCGCCCAGGGCCACGGCCCAGATCGCGGCACCAATGCCGTTGAGGATCAGGTAGCGCAGCGGCGGATAGCCGGAAAGGCCAATCGCCACAGGCATGACAGTGCGCAACCCGTAGACGAAGCGGAAGCTCAACACCCAGATATCCGGGTGCTTGCGAATATGCTCCAGGGCCTTGTCACCCATCAATTGCCAGCGCGGCTTGCGCGCCAACAGCTTGCGGCCGTGTTTGCGGCCCATGTAATACCAGAGCTGATCGCCGGCGTAGCTGCCGAAAAAGGCAACGATCATCACCAGCTTGATATCCATGTAGCCACGGAATGCCAGGAAGCCTGCGAGAACCAGGATGGTCTCGCCTTCAAAGAAGGTGCCCAGGAAGAGCGCAAAGTAGCCGAAGTCATGCAGAAATTGTTGAAGCATGGTCTGGGGTGCTGGCGAAATGAACGCGCAGCCTACGCCTTCGCGAACATTCATGAAAGTATCGAGATGTGTCACGAAGTGAACAATTCCTACATAAACGACGAATGCGACTACAGGTCGCATCGATAAGCACAACTGTCATTCCTTCGTCATAATGGCCGCTTATAACTGCAACGCTCGCCCGTAAACGCGGGCTCAGGAGTCTGTCGTGAGCTTTACCCCTGCCAATCGCCTGTTCCCCGCCACCCGTCTGCGCCGCAATCGTCGTGATGATTTTTCTCGCCGCCTGGTCCGTGAAAACGTACTGACGACGAATGATCTGATCCTGCCGGTATTTGTGCTCGACGGTGAAAACCGGCGCGAAGCGGTGGCCTCGATGCCGGGTGTGGAGCGCTTGACCATTGATCAATTGCTGATCGAAGCGGCGGGTTGGGTCGAACTGGGGATTCCAGCGCTGGCGCTGTTCCCGGTGACGCCTTCTGAACTCAAATCCCTCGATGCCGCTGAAGCCTGGAACCCTGAGGGTATCGCCCAGCGCGCCACCCGCGCCTTGCGCGAGCGTTTCCCGGAGCTGGGGGTGATCACCGACGTGGCGCTGGACCCGTTCACCACCCACGGTCAGGATGGCATTCTCGACGAAGACGGCTATGTTCAGAACGACATCACCGTCGATGCGCTGGTCAAGCAAGCCTTGTCTCATGCCGCTGCAGGCGCCCAGGTGGTTGCACCGTCGGACATGATGGACGGCCGCATCCAGGCGATTCGTGAAGCCCTGGAGCTGGCTGGCCACGTCAACGTGCGGATCATGGCCTATTCGGCCAAGTACGCCAGTGCCTATTACGGTCCGTTCCGCGATGCGGTGGGCTCGGCGCTGAACCTGGGCAAGGCCAACAAGGCCTCGTACCAGATGGACCCGGCCAACAGCCAGGAAGCCCTGCACGAAGTGGCGGCCGACCTCGCCGAAGGCGCCGACATGGTGATGGTCAAGCCCGGGATGCCCTACCTGGACATCCTTTACCGGGTCAAAGAGGAATTCAAAGTGCCGACCTTTGTCTATCAGGTCAGCGGTGAATACGCCATGCACATGGCCGCGATCCAGAATGGTTGGTTGAGTGAAGGGGTGATCCTCGAATCCCTGACTGCCTTTAAACGTGCTGGCGCTGATGGCATTCTGACCTACTTCGCCGCCCGCGCTGCCCAATTGCTTAGAGAGCAACAATAGCCCTCACAGGAACACTCGATGAATACCGAAGGACTCTCCGAAGTTGCTGTAAAAGACGCTCACCCGGTGGTTGAACAAGTCACCGAGACCCCGCCGGAGCTGGAGCCTGCACCGCCCGCCGTGGTGGCCGAGCCGCCTGTGCCGGCCCCGGTGGCGGCCGTCACCAACCTGGATGACAGCAGCCTGTACATCCACCGCGAGCTGTCACAACTGCAATTCAACATCCGCGTGCTGGAACAGGCGCTGGATGAGTCCTATCCGTTGCTGGAACGGCTCAAGTTCCTGCTGATCTTCTCCAGCAACCTGGACGAGTTCTTCGAGATCCGCGTGGCCGGCCTCAAGAAGCAGATCACCTTTGCCCGTGAACAGGCCGGCGCAGACGGCCTGCAACCCCACCAGGCGCTGGCGCGCATCAGCGAGCTGGTGCACGGCCATGTCGACCGCCAGTACGCGATCCTCAACGACATCCTGCTGCCGGAACTGGAAAAACATCAGGTCCGCTTCATCCGTCGCCGCCACTGGACCACCAAGATCAAGACCTGGGTGCGCCGCTACTTCCGCGACGAGATCGCGCCGATCATCACCCCGATCGGCCTCGACCCGACGCACCCGTTCCCGCTGCTGGTGAACAAGAGCCTCAACTTCATCGTCGAGCTGGAAGGTATCGACGCGTTCGGTCGCGATTCCGGCCTGGCGATCATCCCGGCGCCACGCTTGCTGCCACGGATCATCAAGGTACCCGAGGAAGTGGGTGGCCCTGGCGACAACTATGTATTCCTGTCGTCGATGATTCACGCGCACGCCGATGACCTGTTCCAGGGCATGAAGGTCAAGGGCTGCTACCAGTTCCGCCTGACCCGTAACGCCGACCTGGCGCTGGACTCCGAAGACGTCGAAGACTTGGCCCGTGCCCTGCGCGGCGAGCTGTTCTCGCGCCGTTACGGCGATGCGGTGCGCCTGGAAGTGGCGGACACCTGCCCGAAACACCTCTCGGACTACCTGCTCAAGCAGTTCAACCTGGGCGAGACCGAGCTGTACCAGGTCAATGGCCCGGTGAACCTGACGCGCCTGTTCAGCATCACCGGCCTGGACAGTCACCCAGAGCTGCAATACACCCCGTTCACCCCGCAGATCCCGAAACTGCTGCAAAACAGCGAGAACATCTTCAGCGTGGTGAGCAAGCAGGACATCCTGCTGCTGCACCCATTCGAGTCCTTCACCCCGGTGGTCGACTTGCTGCGCCAGGCTGCCAAGGACCCGCACGTGTTGGCCGTACGCCAGACCCTGTACCGTTCCGGCGCCAACTCGGAAATCGTCGACGCCCTGGTCGACGCCGCGCGTAACGGCAAGGAAGTTACCGCGGTGATCGAGCTGCGAGCGCGGTTTGACGAAGAGTCCAACCTGCAACTGGCCAGCCGCCTGCAAGCGGCGGGTGCGGTGGTGATCTACGGCGTGGTCGGCTTCAAGACCCACGCCAAGATGATGCTGATTCTGCGTCGCGAAGCTGGCGAGATCGTGCGTTACGCCCACTTGGGCACCGGCAACTACCACGCCGGCAACGCCAAGCTCTACACCGACTACAGCTTGCTGACTTCCGACGACGCCTTGTGCGAAGACGTCGGCAAGTTGTTCAGCCAACTGATTGGCATGGGCAAGACCTTGCGCATGAAGAAGCTGCTGCACGCGCCGTTCACCCTCAAGAAGGGCATGCTCGACATGATTGCCCGCGAGACCCAGTTCGCCCTCGACGGCAAACCGGCGCACATCATCGCCAAGTTCAACTCGCTGACCGATCCGAAGATCATCCGCGCGTTGTACAAGGCAAGCCAGTCCGGTGTGCGCATCGATTTGGTAGTGCGTGGCATGTGCTGCCTGCGCCCGGGCATTGTCGGCGTGTCGCACAACATCCATGTGCGCTCGATCATCGGGCGCTTCCTGGAGCACACGCGGGTGTTCTACTTCCTCAACGGCGGCGAAGAGCAGATGTTCCTCTCCAGCGCTGACTGGATGGAGCGCAACCTCGATAAGCGGGTAGAGACCTGCTTCCCGGTGGAAGGCAAGAAGCTGATTATGCGGGTCAAGAAGGAGCTGGAAAGCTACCTCACCGACAACACCCACAGCTGGAGCCTGCAGTCGGACGGCCGTTACGTGCGCAACACGCCAACCGGCAACCAGAACCCGCGCAGTGCGCAGGCGACGTTGCTGGAGAAGTTGGGTAGCCCGATTTTGTCGGTGAATTGAGGCGTTACCCAGCAGCATAAAAAACGGCCCCATCGAGGGCCGTTTTTTATGCTGGCGCTTTACCCCTGTAGGAGCCGGCTTGCCGGCGATGACGTCAGTGCAGTCGTCGCTGGGCTTGAGGCTGCCATCGCCGGCAAGCCGGCTCCTACAGGGGGGCGTCGTTTGGGTTAGCGCAGGTTCAGGCTGAAACCCACCCGCGTCAGCCACTCGGCTTCCTGGGCGAAGTCCGCCTGGGTCAGTTGGTTTTCATCCAGCCAGCCTTTGGGGAATACCACGTCCAGGCTGTCGCCGTCGGCGCGCAGGGTCACCTGGGGCATTTCCTGGGTGCCACGGATGTGGTGGAACAGGATCGCAAAGCGCAGCAGCACGCACAGGCGAATCAGCTTGATGCCTTCGTCGCCGAACTCGGCGAACTTGTCCCGGGGAATGTTGCGACGATGGCCGCGTACCAGCAGGGCGAGCATCTGTTGGTCTTCGCGGGAGAAGCCGGCGAGGTCGGAATGCTCGATCAGGTAGGCACCGTGCTTGTGGTAATGATAGTGAGCGATGTCCAGGCCCACTTCATGCACCTTGGCGGCCCAGCCCAGCAGCTCGCGCCAGACACCGTCTTCGAGGTCCCAGTCCTCGGCCACCTGGTCGAAGGCGTGCAGGGCCTTGCGCTCTACGCGGGCGGCCTGTTCCAGGTCGACGTGATAACGCTCCATCAGCGACGTGAGGGTGCGCTCACGCACGTCTTCATGATGATGGCGACCCAGCAGGTCGTAGAGCACGCCTTCGCGCAGGGCACCGTCACAGTGGTCCATGCGTTGCAGTTCGAGGGCGTCGAAGATGGCTTCGAGAATCGCCAGGCCGGCTGGGAAAATGGTACGGCGGTCGGGCTTGATGCCATCGAAGTCGATCTTTTCGGCGTCGCCCAGCTTGAACAGCTTGCGCTTGAGCCATGCCAGGCCTTCGGCGTTGACCTCGCCGGTGCCATGGCCGCCGGCCTTGAGGGCCAGGCCGATGGCACGGATGGTGCCGGACGAGCCGATGGCTTCATCCCAGGTCAGGCGGTGCAGGGCGTGCTCGATACTCATGATCTCCAGGCGGGCGGCCGTGTAGGCCTGGGCGTAGCGCGCCGGAGTGATCTTGCCGTCCTTGAAATAGCGTTGGGTGTAGCTGACGCAGCCCATCTGCAGGCTTTCGCGCAGCAACGGTTCAAACCGCTGGCCAATGATGAATTCAGTACTGCCGCCACCGATGTCGGCGACCAGGCGTTTGCCAGGGGTATCAGCCAAGGTGTGGGATACGCCGAGGTAGATCAGGCGGGCCTCCTCACGGCCGGAGATGACCTCTACCGGGTGCCCCAGGATCTCTTCGGCGCGGCGGATGAATTCGCCGCGGTTGCGCGCTTCACGCAGGGCGTTGGTGCCGACGATCCGCACAGCGCCCTGGGGCATGCCGTTGATCAGTTGGGCAAAACGCTTGAGGCAATCGAGGCCGCGCTGCATGGATTCTTCGTTGAGCTGGCGCTCGTCGTCGATCCCGGCAGCCAGCTGCACTTTCTCGCCGAGCCGCTCAAGGATGCGGATTTCGCCGTTCTGGGCCTTGGCCACGACCATGTGAAAGCTGTTGGAGCCCAGGTCGATGGCGGCGATCAGGGACAGATTCTTGGCTTGGGATTGCGGCATGGTTTGGGGGTCTCGGTCGATAACCTTGCCATCGTGCCACGATCGACCGCTGACGCCAACGCGTAGTGCGCCGGGAATTTCTCTGAGGGGGCTTGTGGGAAGTAAATGTAGGAAATGTAGGCTGTCATTCCAGGCTTGAGTCGAGATGTTTGACTCCTCTGTAGGAGTCTTTAACTTTCAGTGGTTGTTCTTAAGATTTCGATTTTGCCTACAAGTTAAAAGCTGCTGGCAACACCATTGTTATGTTTGGGACTACTGTTTGATCAGGCGCGGGTGACCTATTGTTTTAATCGTTCCCACAATAAACAAGGTTCCGTCTTATTCTTAAGTGAAGTGCCAAAGCGACAGACTGTCACTCGGCAATTTTGTCGTGGTGTTATTTATTTATGAATTTGTATTGGCAGGGCAAAAATAAATACACCGGAAAACTTCAGTGACAGGTCGAATATGAAAAAAATAGTTGGATTTGCAATCAGCATGGCGTGCTTGTCTGTGGCAGTCAGTGCACAGGCCACCACCAGTGCGCAATTGGTGGTAAGAGGGACGATTACCCCGGCGTCCTGCAACCTCAGCCTCGCCGGCAGCGGAGTCATCGATTATGGCGTCATACGCTCTGGTGAGTTGTCCCAGACGGCGTTCAACCCGCGTGAGGAGCGCAGCACTTCCCTGGTGGTCAGCTGTGGGGCCACGCCTGCGATGTTTGGCCTGACCTTCACCGATCTGCAGGCCGGCAGCAAGGTGCCCGGTATCCTGGGTACGGGCTTTAGCGAAGCGCAGAACTACGGCCTTGGCTCCACAGGCGCCCGGCGAACCGGAGGCTACTCGATCACGCTCAAGGACCTGAGGGCTCCGGGCCTGGTGCTCAACCCAATCATGCGCACCGGCACGGGAGCCTGGCAGAACAGCGATGGCAAAGTTGCCCAAGCGCCTGCTCAGTACTCGTGGCGCAGCGGCACCGCAGCAACACCGGCATCGATTGCCCAGTTGACTGGCACCATCGCCGTGAAGGCTGTTATCAACAAAGCGCAGGATCTGGACCTGAGCCGCGACGTTTCCATTGATGGGCGCGCCACACTGGTATTGAGCTACCTCTAAATAGTTAGCAACAGCCGATAAAGAATCTATTTGTTTCTTTTCGGCTGTTTTTGTGTGGGTGTTTGATTATTAGAAGTTGGCGTGGCCAGCTCCGGGGAAACTAAGTGCGCGTTCTTTCCATAATAAGTAAGGCTTTTGCTTTAAGTGCAATGGTTAACGGCTGTTTGCCGGGTATTGCTGTAGCGGACGGCATGCGGCCTGAAACCACGTTAATTGTTCTTTATGAGGAGGAGGGGGAGGCCACCCTTAATGTGAAGAACACGGATGATGGCCCTGCACTGCTTCATTCAGTGGTGGAGAACCTCCCGGAAGACCAGGAGCCCTTGCTTGTCGTCACCCCGCCCATCACCCGTGTAGAGGCGGGCGAGACGCAATTGGTGCGCTTCATCAGCACACTCAAGGAGCCCTTGAAGACCCAGCGTTTGAAGCGTGTGTCCTTTGAAGGCATTCCTCAGGCTCGGGCTGCGGGCGCTGCGACCATTGGTATCACCCTGCGACAGAACCTGCCGCTGATCCTGCACCCAGAGGGCCTGCCCCGACACGCCACCCCTTGGGAGCTGCTGAGGTGGGCCCGTGATGGCGAACGCCTGGTTGTTCACAACAGCAGTGCGTACGTCGTACGGCTGGCACCTGATGTGAAGTTGCTGCCACACAATGGGCTGGCCACGTTGCCGCGCACTTACATCTTGCCGGGGGAAACCCTGACGGCACGGCTGGAAGGCCGGCTTGAGGGGACGACCGTTGAGATCCAGCCGGCTACGGTCTATGGGTTTGCAGCCGACAGCTATCAGGCTCCTATCAACGCCAGCGAGGGTTGAGGGGGCCATGTCCAACCTAACAACGCGAGCCAGCAACAGTTTCGCCACGCTCTGGCTTGGTCGCCCCTCATTGTTCGTGGGGCTGGCGACGCTGTGTGGGCTGCCTGGCTTGGTGTCTGCCTTGGAGCTGGGCGAAGGGTTCGACCTCGCGGCCCTGACTACCCATGGTATTGATCCTAAGGTCTCTGATTACTTTTGCAGTGCCGCGCGTTTTCGTGAGGGTGTCCAAGTGGTGGGGCTGCGGGTCAATGGCAACCCACTGGGGTTGGTCGATGCGCGGTTCGATCAGCGCGGCCAATTGTGTTTTACCCCGGGGTTCCTGGAAAAGGCCGGTTTGGTGACGCCCGCCGAGGTTGCCCATGAAGGGGCGACAGCGGATCAGGCTTGCCATGATTTTCTTGGCGCGTTCCCTACGACCATGGTGCGGTTGCGTCCGGGCAATGACGAGGTGGTATTAGTCGTGCCGACCCAATCGTTGCGCGAGCCCGAATGGGAGGCTGGGCGCTTTTCGTCGGGGGGCACGGCCGCCGTGTTCAATTACGACGTGCTGGGTTTTGACAGCCGTACACGGGGCGAACCCAGCCGGTTTGTGTCGGCCTACACGGAGGCCGGTTTCAACCTGGGGGACTGGATTGTGCGAAGCCGCCAATTTTATGTTTCCGACAACGGTGAGTCGCGTACCGAACACCTTTATGCCTATGCCCAGCGGGATCTGGCTGCGCTGCAATCAACCTTCCAGGTGGGGCAGTTGTCCAGTAGTAATCCGGTATTCGGGGGTACGCAGTTTTCGGGTTTCCAGTTATCCCCCGATGGACTGTCCCGAACCCAGGCAGGCGCAAACAACGTAGTGGTCGAGGGCCTTGCCCAGAGCCAGTCGCGTATTGAAGTCCGCCAGTCCGGGGTGCTGATTCACAGCACGCTGGTGCCTGAAGGGCCTTTTCGGCTGACCGGACTGCCGCTGCTCAATGGCACCAGCGACCTGGACGTAACCGTGATCGATGTGCGAGGCGCAAAGCGTAGTTTTGTGGTGTCGGCGGCGTCGTTCAGGGGCGTAGCGCCTGCTGCACCCGGCTATTACTTTTCGGTGGGCAAGGTGCGGGGGCTTTCGGACGGTGACAGTCATACCCCAATGTTTTCGATGGGCAGTGGCACCTGGGGCCTGGGGCGTGATTCAAGCTTGGGCCTGGGCCTGTTGAGTGCCGAAGATTACTGGGCGGCGGGCGGTACCCTGGGCAGCGTTTTTTTTCAGCGGGTAAATGTGGCCGCACGTCAGAACGTATCCCGGGACAACCGCCAATCAGTCTCCGGGGCCCGCAGTACCCTGTCGGTAAGCAGCCCGGTGTACGCCGACCTTGACCTTAACCTGAGTGCCACCCATCAGACCCCTGGCTATCGCGAAGTAGTTGAAACCGGTCGACCGCTCAGGGCGGGCGATCTCAATTCCCGTTTCAAGAACCAATACACGGCGGGCCTCAGCTGGGTTGACCCTGTGATGGGTGGGCTCTCCCTGGGCTATACACGCAGCGCCCAATTTGATGGACGATCGGTGGAGCATGTTTTTGCATCATGGAACAAGTCGTTCAGTGGCACGGACGTCGCGTTGATTGCCGATTCACAGGTTGGCGGTCGAGGGGCGAGGCACGATGCAACACGGGGAAACCGCAGGCGGGAGACAGCGCTGGATGAGGGGCTTTCCTTGCGTCTGCAGGTCAGTGTGCTATTGGGCGGTGATCGTCGCGTCAGCAGTTATGCCAGTCGTCGGGGCCAGCAGTTCAACGCCGGGACGGCGCTCAGTGAGCGGGTCAACGACGCGGTGAGTTACGAAGTGGGAAGCGAGCGGGACTTCAAGGCTCGGGAGCAATCGGTGCGTGGCCAACTCAACCTGATACCGCGTTATACCCAGGTCGGCCTGGGCGCCAGCCGTGACTCGCAGAGCACCAGTTATTCGGGGCAGTTGCGAGGGGGTGTCGTGGCGCACGAGCGTGGAGTGACCTTCTCGCCCTACACGGTCCAGGACACATTCGGCATCGTCTCGGTGGGCGACATCGGCTCGGCAAGAATCGACACCCCTCAAGGCCCGGTCTGGACCGACCCACGTGGGAAGGCGGTCATCGCCGGCCTGCCGGCCTACACCAACAGCCGTATCGAGGTGCAAACCCGATCCCTGCCCAAGCGGGTCGATTTGAAGAATGGCACTCAGGTGATTGCCGCCGGCCGAGGGTCGTTCAATACCGTGGACTTCGAGGTGGTGAAGGTGCGCCGCGTGTTGCTCAAGGCCAGCGATGAGCAAGGTCGTCCACTGCCCCAGGGCGCGTCGGTGTTCGGCGCGGATAACCGCTTCCTGACCAGCGTGGTGGGTGATGGCATGATTTTCCTGAGTGACGTCAGAGAGCCGCAGAGCCTGCGGGTTTCACTGTCTGACTCATCCTCCTGCCAACTGCGCCTGGCCCCCGAAGCAGAACTCAACAATGACAAACTGTATGAAACCACGTCGGCGGTGTGCCATGGCCGTTAAAGCAATGCATTTGGGCCTGCTCTTGTGTGGGGCGGTAATTGCCTTGAGTGCACGGGCAAATGACTGTCGATTGTCCATCAGCCAGCCTCGTGTCGATTATGGTGCTATCCGCAGTGAGCGCCTGGTTGAACGTGCTTCGGTGGCGATGGGCACGCGCACGGTGCATCTGAACATTCTGTGCGTGGAGCCCTCGACAATGGCGTTGCGTTTCAACGGTACAGCGGCCGATGGGGAGAGTTTTCGCTTTGGGCGCGAGGGGCGCTTTCGAATAAGCCTCAAGCATGCCCAATTGGATGGACGTGCGGTGGAGTGGGCAATGATGGGGGAGCAGTCCGGCGACCAGCTACTGCCGGGCCGGATACTGTCGGCGCCCTGGGTTGGTCGTCGATTGACGGCCCAGGTTGAGATCGATACCGACCTGCCTGCCGACGCCCTGCGCGTACGCAGCTACACGGTGCTGGAGGGGCAGGGCAGTTTCGAGCTGGTCAGTCTGCCTGTTCCACCGAGCCGATGAAGTTGGCGAACTCGGGCGTTTGCGGGTGGGCGAACAACACCTTGGGGTCCCCCACTTCATGCACCTTGCCCTGGTGCATGAACACCAGCTTGTCGCCGACTTCGCGGGCAAAGCGCATTTCGTGGGTCACCATGATCAAGGTCATGCCGTCCTTGGCCAGTTGACGCACCACGCTGAGCACTTCGTTGACCAGTTCCGGATCGAGGGCGGAGGTGATTTCATCGCACAGCAGCACCTTGGGTGACATGGCCAGGGCGCGGGCGATCGCCACGCGTTGCTGTTGGCCCCCGGACAGTCGATCAGGAAAGGCGTCGAACTTCTCGCCCAGCCCGACGCGCTCCAGCATCTGCTTGGCCAACTGGGTCGCCTTGGCCTTGGGTACCTTCTGCACCACTTGTGGCGCGAGCATGACGTTTTCGCCCACCGTCAGGTGCGGGAACAGGTTGAACTGCTGGAACACCATGCCGACTTTCTGCCGCAGGGTGCGCAGGTCGGCGCGGGCGGCGTCGAGGTATTCGCCGTCGACTTCGATCACGCCGTCGTTGATCGATTCCAGGCCGTTGAGGGTACGCAGCAAGGTGGATTTACCCGAGCCGCTGCGGCCGATGATCGCCACCACCTGGCCTTCTTCAACGGTCAGGTCGATGCCCTTGAGCACATGGTGATCGCCGTAATACTTATGCAGGGCGGAAATTCTAAGCAGAGGCATGCAGTCTCCTTTCCAGGTAGCGCGCACTGAGGGACAAGGGGTAGCAGAGCAAGAAGTAACCAAGGGCCACCAGTCCGTAGACCATGAAGGGTTCGAAGGTGGCGTTGGCGAGCATGCCGCCGGTCTTGGTCAGTTCGGTGAAGCCGATGATCGAGGTCACCGCGGTGCCTTTGATCACCTGCACCGAGAAACCCACGGTGGGCGCCACGGCAATTCGCAGGGCCTGGGGCAGGATCACGTAGCGCAGTTGCTCCAGCGGGTTAAGCGCCAGGCTGGCCGAGGCTTCCCACTGCCCGTGGGCGATGGAGTCGACGCAGCCTCGCCAGATTTCGGCGAGGTAGGCGCTGGTAAACAAGGTCAGCGCAATGGCAGCTGCCAGCCAGGGCGAGATATCCACACCGAGCAGCGCGATGCCGAAAAACACCAGGAACAGCTGCATCAACAACGGCGTGCCCTGGAACAGTTCGATATAGGTACGGGCCACATTGCGCGGGAAGGCCTTGGTGCTGATGCGCATCGTCATCACCAGCAGGCCGATCACCCCGCCGCCGACAAACGCCACCAGCGACAGCAGCAAGGTCCATTGCAGGCCGGTAGCGAGGTTGCGCACGATGTCCCAGAAAGAGAAATCACTCATCGGCTGTTCCTCATCACGTAACGGCGGCCGATCCAGTTGAGCAACTGGCGAATCATCAGCGCCATGCACAGGTACACCAGGGTGGTCAGTGCATAGGTTTCAAAGGCGCGGAAGTTGCGCGACTGGATAAAGTTGGCGGCAAAGCTCAGTTCTTCAGTGGCGATCTGCGAACACACCGCCGAACCGAGCATCACGATGATGATCTGGCTGCTCAGGGCCGGCCATACCTTGCCCAGCGCCGGCAGCAGCACCACGTGGCGGAACGCCTCGAAACGGGTCATTGCCAACGCTGCCGCCGCTTCCAGTTGGCCACGTGGAACGGCCTGGATGCCTGCGCGAATGATCTCGGTGGAGTAGGCGCCGAGGTTGATCACCATCGCCAACACAGCGGCTTGCCACTCGGTGATTTTCAGCCCCAGGGACGGCAGGCCAAAAAAGATGAAGAACAGCTGTACCAGGAACGGCGTGTTGCGGATCAACTCGACATACACCCCGAAGAACCAGGCGAACGGCTGGATCTTCCACGCCCGCACCACGGCGCCGACGGTGCCCAGGGCCACCCCCAGGATCGCGCCGATGGCCGTCAGTTCCAGGGTGAACAGCGCGCCGCGCAACAGCAGGTCGGTATTGGCCAGCACCGGCACAAAGTCAAATTGATACGCCATCAATCAGCTCCGTTGCGTCAAAGGTCGGCGGGCAACGGCTCTTTAAGCCATTGCATCGCGTTCTTTTCCAGGCTGCCGTCGGCCTTGGCGGCGACCAGGATCTGGTTGACCTTTTCCAGCAGCGCCGGCTCGTTCTTGTTCACGCCCACGTACACCGGCGAGTCCTTGAGTTTTACCTTCAGCGCAGGTACGCGTTTGGGGTTGCGTTCGCTGATCGCCACCATCACTACGTTGCCGCTGGCAATCAGGTCGACCTGGCCGGCGAGGTAGGCGGCGATGGTCGAGTTGTTGTCTTCGAAGCGCTTGATGGTGGCTTCCTTGGGGGCTACGGCGGTCAGCTCGATGTCTTCGATCGCACCGCGTGTCACGCTGATGGTCTTGCCCTTGAGGTCGTCGGTGGTGCTGACAGGCGCGTCAGGTGGGCCAAACACAGCCAGGTAGAACGGCGCATAGGCCCTGGAGAAGTCGATGACTTTTTCACGCTCGGCGTTCTTGCCCAGGCTGGAAATCACCAGGTCGACCTTGCCGGTGGTGAGGAACGGGATACGGTTGGTGCTGTTGACGGGCGTCAGTTCCAGCTTGACCTTGAGTTGGTCGGCCAGCAGCTTGGCGGTGTCGATGTCCAGGCCACGGGGTTTCATGTCCGGGCCGACTGAACCGAACGGCGGGAAGTCCTGAGGCACGGCGACTTTGAGGGTGCCACGGGCGACGATATCGTCCAGGCCGTTGGCCTGGGCGGTGGCCTGGCTCAGCATCAGGCTGGCAAACAGGGCTGTGAGCAGGGCGCTGTAGCGCTTGGTCATGGCAACTCTCCGGGAAGGGCGAAAGGAAATCTGCCTTGGTCCAGTGCACAGCCCATGCCAGCCCCTTCAAGTTGGCTTGCAACGCTGGTGTTTGTTGAGGTGCGGTGGTCTTACTGGTCTGAACAGTGCGCAGATTTTTCGCACCCTTTTCGAGCGTCGACAAAACCCTGCGAGCCCCTTTGGGGCGTGGCTTGCCGTGGGCTGCGAATAGCTTTACAACTAGCCGCACCGTTGACTGCAACCTTGAGTTTTCCATGAATTCCATCGCCCAAGCCGTACCGGAAGCGGCCCTGCAGGCCATCCGCAAACTGATCAATGAGCAAGGCTTCGGGCCGGGTGATGCCCTGCCGTCCCAGCGCGACCTGGCGGTGCAGTTGGGGGTCAGCCGGGCGTCTTTGCGCGAGGCGCTGTCGTCCCTGAGTGCCTTGGGGGTGGTCAGTGTGCAACCGGGCAAGGGGGTGTTCGTGCAGGCGGTGGAAGAGTCGCCGGGGTTTGCCTGGCCTTTTGCGGCGCAGGCCACGCCGCTGGATATCTTTCAGTTGCGCTATGCCCTCGAAGGCTTTGCGGCGGGGCTGGCGGCGGTCACGTTGACACTCGATGAGCTTGATAGCCTGCAAGACAATGTCGAAGCGATGCGCATGGTGCTCAAGGCGGGTGACTTTGAAGCGGCGGCGCGGCTGGACTTCGAGTTCCACCAGCGCATTCTGCTGGCCAGCGGCAACCAGGCGATGGTGAGCATCCTGAGTGCCAGTGCCGAGGTATTCCTGGAGAGCCAGAAACTACCGTTCATCCGGCCGGAGCGGGCCATGGAGACCTGGCAGGAGCACCGCAAGATCTTGCGTGCCCTGGCCCGGCGCGCCAGTGCTGCCGCGCAGAAAGCCATGCAGGAACACGTACGCAACGCGGCATTGCGCACCGGCATCGCCTTCGTGACTCCCGTGGCGCCGTGAGTTGAGCTATACCCAAACTCATGCACCACCATAGCAAGACTCAATCAGAGGCGGCTTCCTGAACGGGGGAAGGGCGGCTATGATGGGCCACGTTTTTTTTGCTTACAATCCGGAGACATCCATGAGCAACGATCTTATCAAGCACGTCACCGACGCGACCTTTGAGGCCGAAGTACTCAAGGCTCAGGGCCCGGTGCTGGTTGACTACTGGGCTGAATGGTGTGGCCCTTGCAAAATGATCGCGCCTGTTCTGGACGACATTGCGACCACTTACGACGGCAAGCTGACCATTGCCAAGCTGAACATCGACGACAACCAGGAAACCCCCGCCAAGCACGGCGTGCGTGGTATTCCTACGTTGATGCTGTTCAAGAACGGCGAAGTTCAGGCGACTAAGGTCGGCGCGCTGTCGAAGTCCCAGCTGCAAGCTTTCCTCGACGCGAACATCTAAGCGTTGTCAAAAAAGCCCCGCAAATAGCGGGGCTTTTTCGTGAAACAGGGCTAGACGCTCCCAAACTCAGGTGTTACATTCGGCCCCGCACTGGTTTCTCCACTGCCCCCTGCATGCCGTCGCCGACGCACTCCTTTTCGATTAGTACGCGATCCTGTCGCCTTCTCCGCGGCGCGGCCTCATTAAGCCAAAAGCTTAATTTCCCCCCTCCATAAATGATTACGTCATTCCTATATGAATCTGACTGAACTCAAGCAAAAGCCGATTACCGACCTGCTCCAGCTGGCCGAAGAAATGGGCATAGAAAATATGGCCCGTTCGCGCAAGCAGGACGTGATTTTCTCCCTGCTGAAAAAGCACGCGAAAAGCGGTGAGGAAATCTCCGGTGATGGCGTGCTGGAGATTCTCCAGGACGGCTTCGGCTTCCTCCGCTCTGCAGACGCCTCCTATCTCGCCGGCCCAGACGATATCTACGTCTCGCCGAGCCAGATCCGTCGCTTCAACTTGCGCACCGGTGACACCATCGTTGGCAAGATCCGCCCTCCAAAGGAAGGCGAGCGTTATTTCGCGCTGCTCAAGGTCGACACGATCAACTTTGATCGTCCCGAGAACGCGAAGAACAAGATTCTCTTCGAGAACCTGACCCCGCTGTTCCCGACCGTGCGCATGAAGATGGAAGCCGGTAACGGTTCCACCGAAGACTTGACCGGTCGTGTGATCGACCTGTGCGCTCCGATCGGCAAGGGCCAGCGTGGCCTGATCGTCGCGCCGCCGAAAGCCGGCAAGACCATCATGCTGCAGAACATTGCAGCGAACATCGCGCGTAACAATCCTGAAGTTCACCTGATCGTGCTGCTGATCGATGAGCGTCCGGAAGAAGTGACCGAAATGCAGCGCACCGTGCGCGGCGAAGTGGTTGCCTCCACGTTCGATGAGCCGCCAACCCGCCACGTGCAGGTTGCCGAAATGGTGATCGAGAAGGCCAAGCGCCTGGTCGAACACAAAAAGGACGTAGTGATCCTGCTGGACTCCATCACCCGTCTGGCCCGTGCCTACAACACCGTGATCCCGAGCTCCGGCAAGGTATTGACCGGTGGTGTCGACGCCCACGCCCTGGAGAAACCGAAACGTTTCTTCGGCGCTGCGCGGAACATCGAAGAAGGCGGCTCGCTGACCATTATCGCCACCGCACTGGTTGAAACCGGCTCGAAGATGGACGAAGTGATCTACGAAGAGTTCAAGGGTACCGGCAACATGGAACTGCCCCTGGACCGTCGTATCGCGGAGAAACGCGTGTTCCCGGCGATCAACATCAACCGTTCCGGCACCCGCCGCGAAGAGTTGCTGACGGCCGACGACGAACTGCAGCGCATGTGGATCCTGCGCAAGCTGCTGCACCCGATGGACGAAGTAGCCGCCATCGAGTTCCTGGTCGACAAGCTGAAAACCACCAAGACCAACGACGAGTTCTTCCTGTCGATGAAGCGTAAGTAAAACGACGTTTCAGGTCCGAAAAAATGGCGTCCCAAGGGGCGCCATTTTTTTTGCGTCAGAAAAGGGAGGTTTGTGCGGCATAAGTGTCAGTAAAGAAACAAAAAAGGTGAGTGAGGCTACGCTCACTTCCATTCGTATCAGGCTGACTACGTTTTATGACTGCTCTTGCTTACCGAAGAGACATCGATGGCCTGCGCGCCGTTGCGGTTCTGGCTGTGGTGCTGTTCCATTTTGGGGTGCCCGGTGTCACGGGCGGCTTCGTCGGCGTTGACGTGTTTTTTGTGATTTCAGGCTTCCTGATCACCTCGATCATCTGGCGGGAGCGCCAGGCGGGGCGCTTCAGTTTTGTGGATTTCTGGGCGCGGCGTGCCCGGCGCATCCTGCCGGCACTGTTTGTGATGATGGCGGCCACCCTGGCCGTGGGCTGGTTCCTGCTGGCGCCCAAGGATTACGAGGAGCTTGGGCGGTCAGTGCACTACCAGGTGATCTTCACCTCCAACCTGCTGTTTTCCCGCCAGCACGGCTACTTCGAAGCTGCCTCCGACATCAAGCCGCTGTTGCACACCTGGTCGCTGGCGGTCGAAGAGCAGTTCTACATCATCTTCCCGCTGCTGCTGACCTTGCTAGCCAGCCGCCTGAAGCATTGGCGCCTGGCGTTGTTCGGGATTTTGCTGGTGTCGTTCGGCATGAGCCTGTGGGCGGTGGCCCATACGCCGCAAAAGGCGTTCTACCTGTTGCACCTGCGCGCCTGGGAGTTGCTGGCCGGCGCCATGCTGGCGGTGATGCCCGTGCGCGACTGGCGTGCGTCGCCCGCCCTGGCCCAAGGGGTCAGCCTGTTGTCGATGGCGCTGATACTGATCGCCGTATTCGCCTTCGATTCAGCCACACCGTTTCCCGGCGCTGCCGCGTTGTTGCCGGTGCTGGGTGTGGTCGGCCTGATCTGGGCCAACGGCCAGCAACCCACCTGGGTCGGGCGCGTGCTGAGTTCACGGGTGATGGTGGGCGTGGGGCTGATTTCCTATTCCTGGTACCTGTGGCACTGGCCGGTGTTCGTTTATGCTAGCTATGCCGCGGTTGATGGCCTGAGCCCGATGGAGCTGGGCGGTCTGATGCTGCTGAGCCTGGTGCTGGGCTACCTGTCCTGGCGATGTGTGGAAACCCCGTTTCGGGAGAAACGCCTGCTGCCCGGGCGCAAGGCGATTCTGGCGGCGGCGTGTGTCGGGATCCTGTGCCTCGGCTTTACGGGCGTGGCGTTGCGCAAGGCCGATGGTGTGCCGTCGCGTTTGTCCGAGCAGGCCCTGCGTTATGCCCAGGCAAAAAAGTGGAGCCCTGAGTTGATGGCGTGCATGGCAGACAAAGACACCCCCGACGAACGGCTGTTTTGCCATTTTGGTCCTAAAGGCAGCTCGGTGTCCGCGCTGGTGTGGGGTGACAGTCACGCCACTGCCTTGATTCCAGCACTTGAGATAGCGGCCAAGCGGCATGACATCAGCTTGGTCGAGGCCAGTTTTGCCGGTTGTGTGCCGTTGGATGGCCTGGAGAACATTGCCCGCTGCGCTCATTTCAATCATCGCGTGGAAAAGGCGATGGCCGAGCAATCCTTCAGCGATGTGGTGTTGGCGGCGCGCTGGAGCTTGTACCTCTACGGGCAGATGTCCGGTGACAAAGAGCACGCGCTGAAGGACCCCGCCACCGGCCAATACGTGCGCGCCATCGCCGAGCAGCGCTTCGCCCAGGGGCTGCGCGAGCGCATCAAAGGGTTGCGTGCCGCAGGTCACAGGGTCTGGCTGGTCAAGGAGGTGCCGCTGCAGGAAATCATCGTGCCTTACCGGCTCAGTCGCCTGGCCATGATGCACCGGCCGGTGGACCGAGAAGGCCTGCCCGTGGCCGAGCACCTCAAGCGCCAGGTTTTTATCTCCCAGCTGTTTGCCGAGTTGGCAGCGGCCGACAGCGGTATCACGGTGCTCGACCCCGCGCCCTTGCTGTGCGGCGCCGATGGCTTGTGCCGGGTCGAGCTCAACGGCCGAGCGCTGTACACCGACGACAATCACCTCTCTGATGTCGGCGCACGGCACGTCGAGGCCTTCCTGGAACCGTTGTTCCGTTCGCTGCAATCACGAGGGCTGACGGCCAATTAAGCTGCCAGCCGCCCTCGGAGCAGGTAGGATGTACGCCTATTTTACGGGTGGCATGGTTAATGAAATTCAAGGATCTTCGGGATTTCGTGCAGCAACTTGAGCAGCGCGGAGAGTTGAAACGTATCCAGATGCCGATTTCACCGGTACTGGAAATGACTGAGATTTGCGACCGTACCCTGCGCAACAAGGGCCCGGCGCTGCTGTTCGAAAACCCGACCGGCTTTGACATCCCGGTGCTTGGCAACCTGTTCGGCACCCCCGAGCGCGTGGCCTTTGGCATGGGCGCCGAGTCGGTCAGCGAGCTGCGCGAGATCGGCAAGCTGCTGGCTTTCCTCAAGGAGCCCGAGCCCCCCAAGGGCTTGAAGGACGCTTGGTCGAAGCTGCCGATCTTCCGCAAGATCATTGCCATGGCGCCCAAGGTGGTCAAGGACGCGGTGTGCCAGGAAGTGGTCATCGAAGGCGACGACGTTGACCTGGCCATGCTCCCGGTGCAGACCTGCTGGCCCGGCGACGTCGGCCCGCTGATCACCTGGGGCCTGACCGTCACCAAGGGCCCGAACAAGGACCGCCAGAACCTCGGCATCTACCGCCAGCAAGTGATCGGCCGCAACAAGGTGATCATGCGCTGGCTCAGCCACCGTGGTGGCGCGCTGGACTTCCGCGAGTGGTGCGAAAAGCACCCCGGCAAACCGTTCCCGGTTTCCGTGGCCCTGGGCGCCGACCCGGCGACCATCCTTGGCGCTGTGACCCCGGTGCCGGACAGCCTGTCCGAGTACGCCTTCGCTGGCCTGCTGCGCGGTAACCGCACCGAGCTGGTGAAGTGCCGTGGCAACGACCTGCAAGTGCCCGCCACTGCCGAGATCATCCTTGAAGGCGTGATTCACCCGGGCGAAATGGCCGACGAAGGCCCGTACGGCGACCACACCGGCTACTACAACGAAGTCGACAGCTTCCCGGTGTTCACCGTCGAGCGCATCACCCATCGGATCAAACCGATCTACCACAGCACCTACACTGGCCGTCCACCGGATGAGCCGGCCATTCTCGGCGTGGCGCTCAACGAAGTGTTCGTGCCGATCCTGCAAAAGCAATTCCCGGAAATCACCGACTTCTACCTGCCGCCCGAGGGCTGTTCGTACCGCATGGCCGTCGTGACCATGAAGAAGTCGTACCCGGGCCACGCCAAGCGGGTAATGCTGGGTGTGTGGTCGTTTTTGCGACAGTTCATGTACACCAAGTTCGTTATCGTCACCGACGACGACATCAACGCCCGCGACTGGAACGACGTGATCTGGGCCATCACCACGCGCATGGACCCCAAGCGCGATACGGTGATGATCGACAACACGCCGATCGACTACCTGGACTTCGCCTCACCGGTGTCGGGCCTTGGGTCGAAGATGGGCCTGGACGCCACCCACAAATGGCCAGGTGAAACCACCCGCGAGTGGGGCCGGGTGATCGTCAAGGATGAAGCCGTGACAGCCCGTGTCGATGCGATCTGGAAAGAATTGGGAATAGATTGATGCGTGTAACCCTGCAACCGTCCGGCGCTGTGCTAGAGCTGGTCCCTGGCGAGCGAATCCTCGAAGGCGCGCGTCGCCTGGGTTATGAATGCCCCCAGGCCTGCCGCAATGGTGTGTGCCACGTATGTGCGGCGCTGTTGGTGGAAGGCCGGGTGCAGCAGGCCGGTGAGGTGCGTGATCATGGCGAGTTCTACACCTGCATCGCCGAGCCGCTGGAAGATTGCATTGTGTTGTGGGATGGCGTGCTGGCGCCGGGAGAGTTGCCGTTGCGCAAGTTGTCGTGCCAATTGAGCGAATGCGTGGAAGTCGGTGGCGACGTGTGGCGCGTGCGCCTGCGGGCGCCGGCCGGCAAGGCGGTGCGCTATCACGCCGGGCAGTACCTGATGATCGAGCGGGACAATGGCGAGAAGTCCGCCTTCTCCCTGGCGTCCGCGCCCCACGCCGGGCGCGAGCTGGAACTGCATGTGCTGGCCCGCGAGGACAGCGCCCGCAGCCTGCTCGAGCAACTGCAGCGCAACCAGATGGCGCGCATAGAGCTGCCGTTCGGCGACACTCACCTGGCTGAGCTGCCGGACGGGCCCCTGGTACTGATCGCTGCGGGCACCGGCATGGCGCAGATGCACAGCCTGATCGAGCATTGCCGCGCCTCCGGCTTCAAGCACCCGGTGCACCTGTACTGGGGCGTGCGTCGTCCAGAAGATTTCTATGAGATCGAACACTGGGACCAGTGGCAGCAACTGCCCAATCTGTTCCTGCACAAAGTCGTCAGCGACCTGTGCGGTTGGGAAGGGCGTTGCGGGTTGTTGCATGAAGCGGTGTGCGAAGACATCAGCGACCTCAAGGCCGTGCATGTCTACGCCAGCGGTTCGCCGGCGATGATCTACGGCACGCTGGACGCGCTGGTGGAAGCCGGCATGGATGCACACCAGATGCGTGCCGACGTCTTCGCCTACGCCCCCCGTCCCTGACTTCACGCGGATTTGATGTGGGAGCTGGCTTGCCTGCGATGGCGGTGTGTCAGCCAAATATTTGCCACTGATACACCGCTATCGCAGGCAAGCCAGCTCCCACAATGATTTGCGTTGCTGTCAGAAACGCACACCAGTTGTCACCATCGCCGCGTTGAACCCCAGCAACACCACTTCCGCCGCCACCGGCCCGTAATGCGTGCCGACCGACGGGATGATCACCGGCGCAACGCCAAAACGGTTCAACGGGATCTTGTCGCGGTATTCGCCGCGATAGCCCTGGATCACCCCCGCTGTGAGCTTTAAATACACCGGGTAGTCAGCCATGTCGTAGCGCTTGCCTGCATAGGCGTAATACGAGCGCTGGCTGAACGAGTTGCGAAAGGTCGCGCCGCCAATCACCAGTCCCGACGCTTGATTGCGCTCCAGGCCGATCAGGTCCTGGTGGTTGTTGTGGTCGGGGTCGGGCGAAAAGTGGCGGGTGTAGAGGCTGGTCTGCGCGTACCAGAAACCCTTGTCGTCATTGGCCGCAGGCATTTCGCCGGCCAGGGCGGCAGAGGCCTGGGCGAGGAACAGCAGGCCAGGCAGTGTGGATTTTTTCATGGGTGCGACCTCGATAGTCGATTTGAAAGGCGGCTAGTTGGGTCGTGACATGGGCGCTATTTTGACGGCTTGACGCCGGCCCAGGCTGAACCGGGGCTGAAAGTACCGGGATTGCCTGGGCCAATCCTGATGAACGGGCGCGGGTGCTTATGCTTTCGCTTATTCTTTTTGGGTATTTAATTTATTCAATAGATATCTTTAGGCTATATCGCAACGGACTACCGATTATCTGCCACTAACCAATAACTGACCGCCACCGCCCGCCAGCCGGATCGATCGTATGCATTCAGAGCATTGACGTTCTGACTTTGATTCCAAGGGGAGCGGTATGGGGAGTTACAAGAAACACGCGCTGTACACGGCGATTTTGTCGGCCAATTTGCTGACCGCCGTGGGATTCAATCCAGCACAGGCGGCAGAAGCCGCCGCCGCCGATGCACCCAAACTCGACACGGTTATTGTCACCGGCACCCGCGCCCAGGAGCGCACGGCCAGTGCGTCGCTGTCGCCCATCGATGTGATTTCCGGCGACACCTTGCGCAGCACCGGCTCCGACGAACTGGGTGCCGTGTTGGCGCGGTTGATTCCTTCAATCAATTTCCCGCGCCCAAGCCTGGTGGACGGTGCTGAATTGGTGCGCCCTGCGCAGTTGCGCGGCCTGTCGCCGGATCAGGTGCTGGTGCTGGTCAACGGCAAGCGCCGCCACACCAGCGCGTTCGTCAACCTGGGTGGTGCGGTGGGCCGCGGTTCGGCGCCTGCCGATTTGAATGCGATTCCGCTGTCGGCGGTCGATCATATCGAAGTGCTGCGCGACGGCGCGTCTGCGCGCTACGGCTCCGACGCGATTGCCGGTGTGATCAACGTGATCCTCAAGCACGACGACCACGGCGGTTCGGTTTCCACCAAGTTTGGCGAGTACAAGAAGGGCGATGGTATCCAGCGCAATCTCAGCGGCAATACCGGCTTTGCGTTGGGCGACAATGGCTTTTTCAACCTCTCCGGCGAAGGTGCCGACAACGACTACACCAACCGCGCCGGCAATGACTTGCGGCCGGCGAGCGTCGGTTCGACCACCTATGGTCAGCGGGTCTTCCGCCAAGGCGAGCCGGCCACCAATGAAGGCAAACTGCAGTTCAACTCCGCCTACGCCTTCAACGACGGGCTGGAGTTCTACACCTTCGGCGGCTACAGCAAGCGGCGTGGCGAGACCGCCGCGTTCTATCGCGCCAGCAATGCCTCCAACAACATTGTGGCGCTCAACCCCAATGGCTACCTGCCGCTGATCAAGGGCAACCTGGAGGACACCTCGCTGGTAGTGGGCTTGCGCGGCCTGTTGGCCTACGACTGGCATTACGACCTGTCGGCCAACTACGGCAAGAACCAATATGCGCTGAGCACTGAAACCATCAACACCTCCCTGGGCCTGGCCACGCCGCGCAAGTTCGACAACGGCACCCTGAGCAATGACCAGAAACAGGTCAGCCTGGACCTGTCCCGTGAATTCGATGTGGGCTTTTTGCCGTACCCGGTTTCCGTGGCGTTTGGTGGCGAGTACCTGCACCAGGGCTATGAAATCGTAGCGGGCGAACCGGCGTCCTACTACCAGACCGGCAGTTCGGGCCTGGGTGGTTTCCGGGATGCCGACGCCGGCAGCAGTTCGCGACACAACTGGGCCCAATACCTGGACCTGGAAACCAACTTCACTGAAAAACTCAGCGCGTCGGCCGCCGTGCGGCATGAGGATTACAGCGATTTTGGCTCCAACGTCAGCGGTTCGCTGTCGGCCCGCTACGACTTCACCCCGCAGGTGGCCTTGCGCGGCAGTATTTCCAACGGCTTCCGCGCGCCGTCCCTGGCCCAGCAGAACTTTGCCTACACCTCGTCGCAGTTGATCGGCAGCACCATCCAGGAAGCCGGCACGTTCCCAGCCAACAGCAGAGTGGCCCGTTTGCTCGGCGCCGAAGACTTGAAGGCCGAGAAATCGCGCAACTACAGCCTCGGCCTGGTACTGGAACCGGCGGATGACCTGACCGTGACGATGGACGTGTACCGCATCGACATCCGCGACCGCATCAGCCTGTCCTCCAACCTTAACCTCAACCCGGCGACCATTGCCTACCTGCAAGCCAATGGGGTCGGCAACATCAATTACACCAGCGCCCGTTACTTCACCAACGCCACCGACACCAGCACCGACGGTGTCGACCTGGTTGCCAACTATCGCTACCAGTTCGACAACGGCATCCGCTGGAACAGCACCGTGGGCTACAACTACAACCACACCAAGGTCACGGACGTGAAGGCCAACCCGGCCATCCTCGACAGCCTGGGCGCCAACCTGGTGCGGGTCGACCGTCGCGAGCGCATTGGTTTGCTCGGCGACACGACGCCCCAGCACAAGCTGAGCCTGGGCAACGACTTCACCTACGGCCATTGGGCGCTGCACAGCAACCTGGTGCGCTATGGTGAATTCACCAGTTACCAGGCGGACAAGGTCAACGACCAGACCTTCAAGGCCGCGTGGGTGCTGGACCTGTCGGCGGACTACAAGCTCAAGAACTGGACCTTCACCCTGGGCGGCGACAACGTCACCGACAAATACCCGGAAAAGGTCAATGCTTTCGCCAGCAGCGGCGGCAACCTCGCCTATAGCACTTTTTCGCCGTACGGTTACAGCGGCGCGTTCTATTACGGTAAAGTTGCCTATAACTGGTAGTACGCAGGAGACCTAAGCGATTCGCCATGACCGTTATTGAAACCGATCTCTCGCATTTGGCTTACCCTCCGCGGCTCGACCTTGGGCCGCAACTCACTCACGAACAGTTGATGAGCTCGATGCAGGCCACCATGGCCCGGCACAAGGGTGGGCCGGTCTGGCTATTCGCTTACGGTTCTCTGATCTGGCGCCCGGAATGCTCGTCCACCGAGCGGGTGCGGGCCCGGGTCCATGGCTATCACCGGGGGCTGTACTTGTGGTCCCAGGAGCATCGGGGTACGCCGGAGTTGCCGGGGCTGGTCTTTGGCCTGGATCGCGGCGGCTCGTGCAGCGGGTTTGCCTACCGCTTGCCGGAAGATCAGCTGGAAGCGTCGCTTTACGCGCTGTGGTGCCGCGAGATGCCTTATCCCTCCTACCGGCCACACTGGCTCAGTTGCCGTCTTGAAGATGGCAGCCAGGTGCAGGCATTGGGGTTTGTCCTGGAGCGGCATCTGCCGAGCTACGCCGGCAACTTGCCCGATATCGTGCTCAACCACGTGCTACAGAGCGCTTGCGGGCGTTACGGCACGACTCGCGATTATGTCGAGCAGACCGTTAACGCCCTGCGTAGCCACGCCATGCCAGATAAGAACCTGGAGGCGCGGCTCAAGCGTTGTGCCAAGGATTGCTCAGGCGGTAGCTGAGCGCGCCTCGCTGACACTGTTGGTGTGCCACAGCGTCGGGATGAGGAACGCGATGGCCAACAGGCACGCGCCCACCAGCAACACAAACCCGCCGTTCCAGCCGAAGTGGTCCACGGTGTAGCCCATGGCCGCACTCGCCGCCACCGAGCCGCCCAAGTATCCGAACAGGCCCGTGAAGCCTGCCGCCGTACCGGCCGCTTTCTTCGGTGCCAATTCCAGGGCCTGCAGGCCGATCAACATCACCGGACCGTAGATCAAGAAGCCAATGGAGAACAATGCGATCATGTCGATGGTCGGGTTGCCCGGTGGGTTGAGCCAATAAACCAGGGTCGCCACGGTCACCAGGGCCATGAACACCACACCGGTCAAGCCACGGTTGCCACGGAAGATTTTGTCCGACATCCAGCCGCACAGCAGCGTGCCTGGAATACCCGCCCACTCGTAGAAGAAATACGCCCACGAGGTTTTATCCACGTCGAAGTGCTTGGCTTCCTTGAGGTAGGTCGGCGCCCAGTCCAGCACGCCATAGCGCAGCAGGTAGACGAAGACGTTGGCGAAGGCGATGTACCACAGCATTTTGTTACGCAGCACGTACTTGACGAAGATTTCCTTGGCGCTGAATTCTTCTTCGTGGCTGGCGTTGTAGCCTTCCGGGTAGTCGTTCTTGTACTGCTCGATCGGCGGCAGGCCTACCGATTGCGGGGTGTCGCGCATGGTGATGAAGGCAAACGCCGCTACCAGCAACGCCACAGTGGCCGGTACATAGAATGCTGCGTGCCAGTCGTTGAACCAGGCCATGCCCAGCAGGAACAGCGGGCCGATCAGGCCACCGCCGACGTTGTGCGCCACGTTCCATACCGACACCACGCCGCCGCGTTCTTTCTGCGACCACCAGTGCACCATGGTGCGCCCGCTTGGCGGCCAGCCCATGCCTTGGGCCCAGCCGTTGATGAACAGCAAAATGAACATCATGGTCACGCTGGACGTTGCCCAAGGTGCGAAACCGAAAATGAACATCACCCCCGCCGACACCAGCAGGCCGAAGGTCAGGAAGTAGCGTGGGTTGGAGCGGTCGGACACCAGGCCCATCAGAAACTTGGATAAGCCGTAGGCAATCGCGATGGCCGACATGGCCAGGCCCAGCTCGCCGCGGGTGTAACCCTCGTCGATCAGGTAGGGCATGGCCAGGGAGAAGTTCTTGCGCAGCAGGTAGTAGCCGGCGTAACCGAAGAAGATACCGGCGAAGATCTGCCAGCGCAGCCGTCGGTAGGTGCTGTCTATTTTTTCTTCAGGCAGGGGCGCCTGGTGTGCGGCAGGTCGAAAGAAAGCAAACATTCAAGAGCTCCAAATTTCTTGTTTTGACTGCGGATGCGAATGTTACAGTTTCGTTACCGAAAATAGCATCGCCTCTTATCTGCAAACACAGGAAATGAGAGCAATCGCATGTTCTCTTACGAACATGTCGCAAATGGATAAGTGTGGGTCGGGATGAGGTTCTTGAGCGTGTTGGAGATCAAATGTGGGAGCTGGCTTGCCTGCGATAGCGATCTATCAGCAGAAAATGTGTTGGCTGCCCCGACGCTATCGCAGGCAAGCCAGCTCCCACAGGGATTGCATTTCAGGTCCGTTAGCGGGTCTGGACGACCACTTTGCCCACCGCCCGGCGCTGCCCCAGGTCATTGATCGCCTGCGCGGCCTGTTCCAGTGGATAAACCTGCGACACCAACGGCTTGAGCTTGCCCTCGGCGTACCACGTGAACAGTTGCTGGAAGTTCGCCGCATTGTCCTGCGGCTGGCGCTGGGCGAACGAGCCCCAGAACACGCCGACCACGGATGCGCCTTTAAGCAGGGCCAAGTTCACCGGCAGCTCGGGAATGCGCCCGCTGGCAAACCCCACCACCAGCAGACGGCCGTTCCAGGCGATAGCGCGCACGGCCTGGTCGAACAGGTCGCCGCCCACCGGGTCGTAGATCACATCGACGCCATTGCCATCGGTCAGGCGCTTGATCTCGTCCTTGAGGCTGGTTTCGCTGTAGTTGATCAGCTCATCGGCGCCGGCCGCCTTGGCCACGGCCAGTTTGTCGGCGCTGCTGGCAGCGGCGATCACGCGGGCGCCCATGGCCTTGCCGATTTCCACGGCGGCCAGGCCCACGCCGCCCGAGGCGCCGAGCACCAACAGGGTTTCGCCGGGCTGCAGGTTGGCGCGTTGTTTCAAGGCATGCATCGAGGTGCCGTAGGTCATGCTGAACGCGGCGGCAGTGTTGAAATCCATGCTCGGCGGAATCGGCAGCACGTTATAGCCTGGTACCGCGACCTGCTCGGCGAAGCTGCCCCAGCCAGTCAGGGCCATGACCCGGTCGCCGGCCTTGAGGTGGCTGACCTTCTCACCCACTTCACTGACCACGCCGGCTGCCTCGCCACCCGGCGAAAAGGGGAAGGGCGGCTTGAACTGGTACTTGCCCTCGATGATCAACGTGTCCGGGAAGTTGACCCCGGCAGCGTGCACGTCCAACAGGATTTCGTTCTTCTTGATCGCCGGGCTGGCGACCTCTTCCAGCACCAGGGTTTCGGCGGGGCCGAAGGCTTTGCAGAGCACAGCTTTCATCGGACTATTCCTTTTGGCATCGTGGCCGATAAGTGTAGGAGGGTACGCCCGTGGGTCAACGAGCATGCCCGGGCCTGATAAGCCGCCATAAGCTTGTGCTCAGCCTTGCTAGCGTTATGCTACCCGGCAACCGAATTCGAGGAGTGAACTGTGAAAGCGTGGATCCTGTTGATGCTGGCCCTGACCTTGCCGATGGCAGCCCAGGCCGAAGAAGCGAAAGAAGGGGAGGCGCCGAAGGTCAGCTATATCAGCCTGACCCCGCCCTTCGTAGGCAACTACGGGCTGGACGGTACGGCCAAACTCAAAGTCTACAAGGCCGACATCGCCCTGCGTGTGACCGGGCCAGAAGCCGCCGCCGCCGTCAAAGCCAACGATGCGCTGATTCGTAACCAGTTGGTGGCGCTGTTCACCCAGCAAACCAACGACACCATGAGCAGTGTCGAAGGCAAAGAAAAGCTGCGCCAGGAAGCCCTGAAGCAGACTCAACAAGTGATGAACGACGAGACCGGCAAGCCGGTGGTGGAAGACCTGTTGTTCAACAACCTGATCATCCAGTAACGCTTCACAGCAAATCGATCACCGCCGCCCATTGTTCGGCGGTCACGGGCATTACCGAAAGGCGGCTGCCTTTTTGTACCAGCGGCAGTTCGGCGAGAGCGGCTTGCTGTTTCAGGTAGCCCAGGCCGAGCACGTTGGGGAAGGTTTTGACGTGCGTCACGTTGATCGCGCTCCACGGGTTTTTCTCTGGAGTGGCCTTGGCGTCGAAGTAGTGGCTTTCCGGTTCAAGCGCGGTGGGGTCCGGGTAGGCCGCCTCGACGATTTTGCCGATGCCGGCAATGCCAGGTTCGGGGCAGCTGGAGTGATAGAAGAAAAACTCGTCGCCCACCGCCATGGCGCGCAGGAAGTTGCGCGCCTGGTAGTTGCGCACTCCGTCCCAGCGGGCTTCGCCTAGCTTTTCCAGGCCCTTGATCGAGAGTTCATCGGGCTCGGATTTCATCAGCCAGTAGGCCATTTTAGGGCTCCTGAAAAAGGCGTTGGGCAAGTTGTCTGGCAATTTTATGACAAACCGACAGTCGGTTGGCGCCAAGGTTTGCGTGTTGGTTCACGTTACCGCAGAATGCCGGGATTTTAAGCTTGACGCAGCTGCAACGGACTACTTTGGAACGTTGTTGTCATCGTGTACGAGGTGCCTGAAGGGGGGCAATCGATGCAACGTAAACCGGATTTACTATGGATTTTGGTTATTTTGTTTGGTCTGGGCGTCGTGACCACCGGATATGCGCAGAGCTTGTGGTCGAACAAGACCGATGCACCCGTTGAACTGGCTCAACAGAAGCCGCAACCGTTCAAGCGTTAACACGGCTTCAAGGCGTCGCTGGTTCCAGCGGCGTTCCCGCGACATACCATTGCTTATCGGTGACAGTGCCTGCCAACGGCACGTCCCAGCTTGCCTGTGCCAGGCGATCGACCTTCTGGCACTCATGGGCCAGGCCCAGCAGCGTTGGCTTGCGCCAGTGTTGGCGGCGAGCGAGGTAAGCCAGGCTGCGGTCATAGAAGCCGCCGCCCATGCCCAGGCGCCCACCGGCATCATCGAACCCCACCAGCGGCAGCAACACCAGGTCCAGTGCCCAGACCTGGCGTTGGCGTTTGGCATTCACCCGTGGCTCAAAAATACGGAAGCGGTTGGGCGATAACTTATCCCCAGGCCGCACGCGCTGAAACACCATCTTGGTCCGTGGCCAGGCGCTGAGCACCGGCAGGTAGGTGGCTTTGCCCCGACGTTGGGCGGCGCGCAGCAGCAGGCGCGGATCGATTTCACCGTCCGTCGGCAGGTACAAGGAAATGTGTTTGGCCCGGCGAAACAGCGGCTGCTGTGCCAGTTGCCGATAGAGGCCGTGGGCGGCCTTGCGCTGCTCGCTCGGCGTAAGGGCGCGGCGGGCTTTGCGCAACATGCGTCGAAGTTGCGGACGGGAAAGCGGCGCAGGTTCGGTCATGGTTTTCCGGCTCATAAAACAATGCCAGTCCGAAGACTGGCATTGAGTTTGGGAATTCAGGCTCCCCGACAGAGCCGCTGTCGACTTAGCCCTTGAACCCGAAAGTTCAAGGTGGAAGATGCAGTAGGCTTTAAGGCTTTCCGTCTAGCGGACATGCACACCAGCCCAACGTGCAACTTCCAGGGTAGTGCGAATCGGCTCAGGGACATCGCCGACTGGCAAACACGCCAGGGAGTGGGGCGAGTATACCTTAAACAGCTTCGGCAATCAGCCCTTGGGTGCGTCTGAATCGCTGGAAAGCACCAGATCGACACGCTCCAGCAGGTCACGCACCTGCTCGCGCGTCGAGCCGCTGGCCTGCACGTCAGGCCGTTCCTGCTTGTGCAGCAGATCATGGGTGATATTCAACGCGGCCATCACGGCGATGCGGTCGGCGCCGATCACTTTGCCGCTGCTGCGGATTTCACGCATCTTGCCATCCAGGTAACGGGCGGCGCTCACCAGGTTGTTGCGCTCTTCCTGGGGGCAGATGATCGAATATTCTTTGTCGAGGATCTGCACGGTTACGCTATTGCTTGAACTCATGAGTCTTGCTCCAGGGCCTTCAGGCGCGAAATCATCGATTCGACCTTACGCCGGGCGATTTCGTTTTTTTCAATGAGGTGAGCGCGTTCCTCGCGCCAGGTCTTTTCCTGAGCTAATAGGAGTCCGTTTTGACTCTTAAGTTGCTCGACCCGATCAATTAGCAGTTCGAGTCTGGCCATCAGCGCTTGCAGGTCGGTGTCTTCCATTGGGTTCCACTGGATTTGTCTGATGAATGGCAACTTCAGGATAAACGATCTGACGCCCTCGATAGTCTTGGTACGTCTGCCGGTGCTAGGATACAGCGCTCCATTCTAGACATTGCGCCGTCTGGCGCCTAGCTCACCATGCCCATTCAGAACTCCCCGTACGACGCTTTTTCCAAACTGCTGAGCACCAGCGGCCACCCATGCTCGCCTGCCGAACTGCACGGCGTGTTGCTGGGTCGCAGCTGCACTGGTGTCGGTTTCGATGCCGACAACTGGCTGGCCGATGTGGCCGAGCTGCTGGAGAAAGAACCCGAAGACAACGTGCGCAACGCGCTGATCGGCCTGCAGGAAATGGTCAAGGGCGAGCTGACCGGTGACGACGTCACCGTGGTTCTGCTGCTGCCGACCGACGACGCGCCGCTCACCGAACGTGCCGCCGCCCTGGGCCAATGGTGCCAAGGTTTCCTTCATGGCTTCGGCGTGAACGCCGGCGGCCTGGAGTTGAGCACCGACGCACAGGAAGTGTTGCAGGATTTGGCAGCCATCTCCCAGGTGCAAGATGCACTGGAAGAGTCCGAAGACGGCGAAAGCGACTATATGGAAGTGATGGAATACCTGCGCGTCGCGCCGCTGTTGCTGTTCACCGAGACCAAAAAGTCCGCTGAGCCGGCTGCGCCCAAGCCGTCGCTTCACTAAGAAAGGAAGCCCATCTGCCCATGATTCATATCCCCAGAGCGGAATACACCCGGCGCCGCAAGGCGCTCATGGCGCAGATGGAACCCAACAGCATCGCGATCCTGCCCGCCGCCGCCGTGGCGATCCGTAACCGTGATGTCGAGCACGTGTACCGCCAGGACAGCGACTTCCAGTACCTCAGTGGTTTCCCTGAGCCGGAAGCGGTGATCGTGCTGATGCCCGGTCGCCAGCATGGCGAGTACGTGCTGTTCTGCCGCGAACGCAATGCCGAACGCGAACTGTGGGACGGCCTGCGTGCCGGGACCGAAGGCGCGATCCGTGACTTTGGCGCCGACGACGCATTCCCCATTACCGACATCGACGACATCCTGCCCGGCCTGATCGAAGGCCGCGATCGGGTGTATTCGGCCATGGGCAGCAACGCCGAGTTCGATCGCCACCTGATGGAGTGGATCAACGTGATCCGCTCTAAAGCGCACCTGGGCGCCCAGCCGCCGAACGAGTTTGTTGCCCTGGATCATCTGCTGCACGACATGCGCCTGTATAAATCGGCGGCAGAAGTGAAGGTGATGCGCGAAGCGGCGCGAATCTCGTGCGCGGCGCATGTGCGGGCCATGCAGGCCAGCCGCGCCGGTTTGCATGAGTTCAGCCTGGAAGCCGAGCTGGATTACGAGTTCCGCAAGGGCGGCGCGAAAATGCCGGCCTATGGCTCCATCGTTGCCGCCGGGCGCAACAGCTGCATCCTGCATTACCAGCAGAATGATGCAGTGCTCAAGGATGGCGACCTGGTGCTGATCGATGCCGGTTGCGAGATCGACTGCTACGCCAGTGACATCACCCGCACCTGGCCGGTCAATGGCAAGTTCTCGCCCGAACAGAAGGCAATCTACGAGATTGTGCTGGCCTCCCAGGAAGCCGCGTTTGCCGAGATCGCCCCGGACAAGCATTGGAACCAGGCGCATGAGGCGACCGTCCAGGTGATCACGGCCGGGCTGGTAAAGCTGGGCTTGTTGCAGGGTGACGTTGACGAGTTGATCGCCAGCGAAGCCTACAAGGCTTTCTATATGCACCGCGCCGGCCATTGGCTGGGCATGGATGTGCATGATGTGGGCGAGTACAAGGTGGGCGGTGAGTGGCGTGTGCTGGAAGTGGGCATGGCGTTGACCGTGGAGCCGGGGATCTACATTTCGCCGGACAACCAGAACGTGGCAAAGAAATGGCGTGGCATTGGCGTACGCATCGAGGACGACGTGGTAGTGACCAAGCAAGGCTGTGAAATTCTGACCGGTGGCGTGCCCAAGGCCGTTGCCGAGATCGAAGCGCTGATGGCAGCCGCCCGATGAGCAGGGTCAACCTCGCCATCATCGGCGGCGGCCTGGTGGGTGCCAGCCTGGCGCTGGCGCTGCAGGCCGGGGCCAAGGCGCGAGGCTGGAAGATCGTACTGATCGAACCCTTCGCACCCGGTGACAGTTATCAGCCGAGCTACGACGCACGGTCCTCGGCACTGTCATTTGGCGCCCGCCAGATTTACCAGCGCCTGGGCCTGTGGCAGGAAATTTCCCGGCGTGCCGAGCCGATCAAGCAGATTCACGTGTCGGACCGTGGGCGCTTCTCCACCGCACGGTTGACCGCGCAAGAGGAGGGCGTGCCGGCCCTGGGTTACGTCGTGGAAAACGCCTGGCTGGGCCAATGCCTGTGGCAAGGCCTGGACAAGGACGTGGTCAGCTGGCGTTGCCCGGCCGAAGTCACCCGCATGGAGCCATTGCCTGATGGCTACCGCCTGACCCTCAACGATGAAACCGTGCTGGAATGCGACCTGGCGGTACTCGCCGATGGCGGCCGTTCCGGCCTGCGCGAGCAACTGGGCATTGGCGTGAAGACCCGCCCGTACAACCAGAGCGCACTGATCGCCAACATCACCCCAAGCGAACCCCATAACGGCGAAGCCTTCGAGCGCTTCACCGATGAAGGCCCGATTGCCCTGCTGCCGCTGCCGGACAACCGTTGCGCGCTGGTCTGGACGCGCATCGGCATGGACGCCCAGCGCCTGGCCAACCTCGACGAACGAGCCTTCCTCAGCGAACTGCAGGGCGTATTCGGCTACCGCCTGGGCACCTTGAAGCAAGTCGGTGCCCGCCACCTGTACCCGTTGACCCTGGTCGAGGCCGAGGAGCAAGTACGCTCGCACCTGGCCATCCTCGGCAACGCTGCCCACAGCCTGCACCCGATTGCCGGGCAGGGCTTCAACCTGTCTCTGCGCGACGCGAATGCCCTGGCCGAGGCCTTGTTGGCCGGGCCTGCGGTACCGGGCGACCTGGCGACCTTGCAGGGCTACCTTGAGCGCCAGCGCCTGGACCAGAAAATGACCGTGGGTTTTTCCGACCAGGTCACGCGTCTGTTCGGCAGCGCGCAACCGCTGGTGGCGTTGGGCCGTAACCTCGGCCTGCTGGGGTTGGACTTGCTGCCACCGGCCAAACGCTGGTTCGCCCGTCAGGCCATGGGCCTGGGCACGCGTCCCGATGCGTAAGTGGCTGACCGAGCGCCTGGGCAAGGCGCGGCTGTTGCGTCTGTTCCTGACCCTGTACCCGCCGTACCTTGGCGCGGGCGTTCGGGTGCAGGCGCTGAGCGCGGATTTTCGCCATGCCAAGGTGCGCATGGGCCTGGGCTGGTACAACCGCAACTACGTCGGCACGCAGTTCGGCGGCAGCCTGTATTCGATGGTCGACCCGTTCTACATGCTGATGCTGATGGAGAACCTGGGCCGCGACTACATCGTCTGGGACAAGGCCGCGAGCATCGATTTCATTTCGCCGGGCAAAGGCCCGGTGTACGCCGAGTTTTCCATCGACGACGCGTTGCTCGATGACATTCGCCGGCAGACCGAAGGTGGCGAGAAGTACTTGCCTCACCTCAAGGTTCAGATTCATGACGGCTCCGGCACCCTGGTGGCGCGGGTCGACAAAACCCTTTACGTGCGGCGCAAGCCGCCAGCGAGACAGGCTTAAAGCATGGACATGCGCGCAGATGTGCTGATTGTCGGGGCCGGAATGGTCGGGAGCGCCCTGGCGCTGGCGTTGCAGGGCAGTGGCCTGCAGGTGCTGCTGCTCGACGGCAGCCCGCTGAGCGTCAAGCCATTCGACCGCGAGGCCGCCTTCGAACCCCGTGTGAGCGCATTGTCGGCCGCCAGCCAGCGTATTCTGGAGCGCCTGGGCGTGTGGGACGGCATCGTCTCGCGCCGCGCCAGCCCTTACGGCGAGATGCAGGTGTGGGACGGCAGCGGCACCGGGCAGATCCACTTTTCGGCCGCCAGCGTGCATGCCGAGGTGCTCGGGCATATCGTCGAGAACCGTGTGGTGCAAGACGCCTTGCTCGACCGCCTGCACGACTGTGATCTGGGCCTGCTGGCCAACGCACGTCTGGAGCAGATGCGCCGCTCCGGCGATGACTGGCTGCTGACCCTGGCCGACGGCCGCACCTTGCGTGCACCCCTGGTGGTGGCCGCCGATGGCGCCAACTCCGCCGTGCGCCGCCTGACCGGCACCGCGACCCGCGAGTGGGATTACCTGCACAACGCCATCGTCACCAGCGTGCGCAGCAGCCAGCCGCACCAGCGCACGGCCTGGCAACGCTTTACCGACACCGGCCCACTGGCGTTTTTGCCGTTGGTGCGCGATGGGCAGGAAGATTGGTGCTCGATCGTCTGGTCCACCACGCCGGCTGAGTCCGAGCGCTTGATGGCGCTGGATGATGAGGGCTTTTGCCGCGAACTGGAGCGCGCCTTTGAAGGGCGGCTGGGGACTGTGATCAGTGCAGACCCGCGCGTTTGTGTGCCCCTGCGTCAACGTCACGCCAAACGCTATGTGGCCGAAGGCCTGGCGTTGATCGGCGACGCGGCCCACGTGATCCATCCATTGGCCGGGCAGGGTGTGAACCTGGGCTTTCTCGATGCGGCGACCTTGGCTGAGGTGCTGCTCTCGGCGACTGAACGCGGCGAGCGCCTGGCGGATGTGAAAGTGCTGAGCCGCTACGAACGCCGGCGCATGCCGCACAACCTGGCGTTAATGGCGGCGATGGAAGGTTTCGAGCGACTGTTCCAGGCCGACCAACTGCCATTGCGCTGGTTGCGCAACGCCGGCTTGAAGATGGTCGACCAGATGCCCGAAGCCAAGGCCGTCTTCGTACGCCAAGCCCTCGGCCTGACCGGCGACCTCCCCGACCTCGCCCAACCCTGACCTCGAAACACAACCCCTGTAGGAGCCGGCTTGCCGGCGATGAGGCCCTCAGCCCCACCGCAAAAAGCCGGCCACGCAACATCTGGTAACGCCTCCACCAAGCGCCACCAAATGTGAGTCCTTATCATTTGCCCTCTTTTTGCAAATGAGAGACCGCACCCATGTTGGCACCCAAGCGCCTCCTGACTGCCCTGGCACTCACCCTGATCGGCAGCACCACCGTGCAGGCCGCCGACGAAGTGGTGGTCTACTCCTCGCGCATCGACGAACTGATCAAACCGGTGTTCGACGCCTACACCAAGAAGACCGGCGTACAGGTGAAGTTCATCACCGACAAGGAAGCCCCGCTGATGCAGCGCATCAAGGCCGAGGGTGAAAACGCCACCGCCGACCTGCTGCTCACCGTGGACGCCGGCAACCTGTGGCAGGCCGAGCAGATGGGCATCCTGCAACCGTTCACCTCTGAGGTGATCGACAAGAACATCCCCCTGCAATATCGCTCGTCCAAACACACCTGGACCGGCTTGAGCTTGCGCGCGCGAACCATTGCCTATTCCACCGACCGGGTAAAACCGGGTGATCTCACCACCTACGAAGCGCTGGCCGACAAACAGTGGGAAGGCCGCCTGTGCCTGCGCACGGCGAAAAAAGTCTACAACCAGTCGCTGACCGCCACCCTGATCGAAACCCATGGCGCGGAGAAGACTGAAGAGATCGTCAAGGGCTGGGTCAACAACCTGTCCACCGACGTGTTCTCCGATGACATCGCGGTGCTCGAGGCCATCAACGCCGGGCAATGCGACGTGGGCATCGTCAACACCTACTACTACGGCCGCCTGCACAAGCAGAACCCGAACCTGGCGGTGAAGCTGTTCTGGCCGAACCAGGGCGACCGTGGCGTGCACGTGAACCTGTCGGGCATCGGCCTGACCAAGCACGCGCCACACCCGGAAGCTGCCAAGGCGCTGGTGGAGTGGATGACCACGGCTGAAGCCCAGAAGATCTTTGCCGATGTAAACCAGGAATTCCCGGCCAACCCGGCTGTGCCGCCGTCTGCCGAAGTGGCGACCTGGGGCAAGTTCGTGGCAGACACCCTGCCGGTGGAAGTGGCGGGCAAGCGCCAGGCTGAGGCTATCCGCTTGATGGATCGCGCCGGCTGGAACTGATGCACATTTAGAAAACACAGCAGTTCATATGTGGGAGCAGTTTGTGTGGGAGCTGGCTTGCCTGCGATAGGATCACCTCGGTATGACTGATGTACTGAGGTGTTTGTATCGCAGGCAAGCCAGCTCCCACACAAGCCAGCTCCCACATTGGTTAGCGGCGACTTTAAATTCTTCATAATTCTGAGAGCTTTTCCTTGGCCCACCCCGCCCAACGCCGCTGGTACCTGCCGGTCTTCACCGTCGCCGCCCTGGTGCTGCTGCCGCTGAGCGTGCTGTTGCTGTCCTGGCAAAGCATCGACCCACAGATCTGGTCCCACCTCTGGGACACCCAGATGCCGCGCCTGCTGGACAACACCCTGACGTTGGTGCTTGGCGTCGGCGTCGGCGTGACCCTCCTCGGCGTCAGCCTGGCCTGGCTTACCAGCCTCTGCGAATTCCCCGGTCGGCGCTGGCTCGATTGGGCATTGATGCTGCCGTTCGCCATCCCGGCCTATGTGCTGGCGTTTGTCTTCGTCGGCCTGCTGGACTTTGCCGGCCCTGTGCAAACCCTGTTGCGCGAATGGTTCGGCACCGGTCTGCGCCTGCCACGGGTGCGATCCACCAGCGGCGTGATCATCGTGCTGGTGCTGGTGTTCTACCCCTACGTCTACCTGCTGGCGCGCACGGCGTTCCTGGCCCAGGGCAAAGGCTTGATGGAAGCGGCACGGGTGCTTGGGCAATCGCCGTGGCGAGCGTTCTGGCACGTGGCCCTACCCATGGCACGGCCCGCCATCGGAGCCGGCGTGGCCTTGGCCTTGATGGAGACCCTGGCGGATTTCGGCGCGGTTTCGGTGTTCAACTTCGATACGTTCACCACGGCCATCTACAAGACCTGGTACGGCTTTTTCAGCCTGTCGAGTGCGGCACAGTTGGCCAGCCTGTTGCTGCTGGTGGTGATGCTGGTGCTCTATGGCGAACGCCGTGCCCGAGGGGCCAGCCGGCCGAGCAATGAGCGGCCACGGGGCAAGGCGTTGTATCACCTGCACGGGTTCAAGGCTGCTGCGGCGAGCACCTGGTGCGGCCTGGTATTCGCCTGTGCCTTTGTCATTCCGATGGTACAACTGGTGGCCTGGTTCTGGCAGCGCGGCCGGTTCGACCTGGATGAACGCTATTCGGGCCTGATCCTTCACACCCTGTACCTGGGCGGGATTGCCGCGCTGATCACGGTCAGCGTGGCGTTGATACTGGCCTTTGCCAACCGCCTGGCACCGACCCGGGCGATACGCTCCGGCATCAGCTTGGCCAACGTCGGTTATGCCTTGCCGGGCTCGGTGCTGGCCGTGTCGATCATGCTGGCGTTCAGTTACCTGGACCGTGAGCTGGTGGTGCCGCTGTCCGGTTGGCTCGGTGGTGCAGGCAAGCCGCTGTTGCTGGGCAGCCTGTCGGCGCTGGTACTGGCGTATCTGGTGCGCTTCCTGGCGGTGGCCTATGGGCCGCTGGAAAACAGCCTGGCGCGCATCCGGCCGTCATTACCGGAAGCCGCGCGCAGCCTTGGCGTGAGTGGGCCACGACTGTTTTGCAAAGTGTATCTGCCGTTATTGCTGCCGGGGACCCTGAGCGCCGCGTTGCTGGTGTTCGTGGACGTACTCAAGGAAATGCCCGCTACCTTGCTGATGCGCCCGTTTGGCTGGGACACCCTGGCGGTTCGCATCTTTGAAATGACCAGCGAAGGTGAATGGGCAAGGGCTTCGCTGCCGGCGCTGACGCTGGTGTTGGTGGGCCTGTTGCCGGTGATCGGGCTGATCCGTCGCTCTGCACGGCAAATCGGTTAGGTGCCAGTCCTACGGCTTGCGGCTACAATGCGCGGCATTCGGTGCGGTCCGTCTTTCGGATCGGGTCGCTGTGTGTGGCTGCAGGCCTTGTAATCAGAAGTGTCCAGCGCAAACGGCAACCCTGCGCACCTTCGCCAAGCCCGGAAGGAGAAACCCATGGGACAGCGTACGCCTTTGTATGACCTGCATCTCGCCCTCGGCGCGAAAATGGTCGATTTTGGCGGTTGGGATATGCCTCTGCACTACGGCTCGCAAGTTGAAGAACACCATCAGGTGCGACGCGACTGCGGGGTGTTCGATGTATCTCATATGACCGTGATCGATGTCACAGGCCCCCAGGCCAAGGAATGGCTCCAGCACTTGCTGGCCAATGATGTGGATCGTTTGCATGGCTGCGGCCGTGCGCTCTACAGCGCCATGCTCAACGAGCAGGGCGGCGTGGTGGATGACATGATCGTCTACCGAACCGACGACGGTTACCGACTGGTGGTTAACGCGGCCACCCGCGACCAGGACATGGCCTGGATGCAGGCGCAACTGGACAGCTACCAGGTGCAACTGCACGAGCGGCCCGAATTGGCCATGCTCGCCATTCAAGGCCCCCACGCCCGGCAGAAAATCGCCGAGCTGGTCACCCAATCGCGTAGCACCCTGATCCACCAGCTCAAGCCTTTCGAGGGCCAGGCCGACGGCGACTGGTTTATCGCCCGTACGGGCTACACCGGCGAAGACGGCCTGGAAATCGTACTGCCTGCCGATCAGGCCCCTGGTTTTTTCAACGACCTGGTGGGTGCTGGCATTTCACCCATTGGTCTTGGGGCGCGCGATACACTGCGCCTGGAAGCCGGCATGAACCTGTACGGCCAGGACATTCACCAGGATGTTTCACCGCTGGCGGCGAATATGGCCTGGAGCATCGCCTGGGAACCCGTCGAGCGAGACTTCATCGGCCGTGCCGCGCTGGAAGCGGAAAAAGCGGCCGGGGTACAGTTCAAACTGGTAGGGCTGGTACTGGAAGAACGTGGCGTTCTACGTGCCCACCAAGTGGTTCGCATCGCCAATGTTGGCGAAGGGGAGATCACCAGTGGTAGTTTCTCTCCTACGCTGAGCAAATCCATTGCCCTGGCGCGCGTACCGACGGCAACTGCCGATCGGGCCGAAGTGGAAATCCGCGGCAAGTGGTACCCGGTTCGAGTGGTCAAACCGACCTTCGTACGCCATGGCAAAACCCTGATCTAACCTATTTCCGGCAGGCCAAAGGCCGCTGACATTTCTTCTTGAGGACACAGACTATGAGCGATATCCCTGCCGACCTGCGTTTTGCCGAAAGTCACGAATGGGCCCGTCTGGAAGCGGACGGCACAGTGACCGTCGGTATTTCCGACCATGCCCAGGAAGCGTTGGGTGACGTGGTGTTTGTTGAATTGGCCGAAGTCGGCGCTCAGTTTGAGGCTGAAGGCCAGGCGGGTGTGGTTGAGTCGGTAAAGGCTGCTTCGGATATCTACGCACCAATTGCTGGCGAAGTAATTGCTGTCAACGAAGAGCTGAGCGGTAGCCCTGAGCTGTTGAACTCCGACCCTTACGGTGCGTGGATCTTCAAGCTCAAGCCGAGCAACCCGGCTGACCTGGAAAAACTGCTGGATGCAGCCGGCTACAAAGCCGCCATCGGCGAGTAACACCGCAATCTACTGTAGGAGCCGGCTTGCCGGCGATGGCGGCCTCAAGTTCGCTGCAATGCTTGAGGGCCTCATCGTCGGCAAGCCGGCTCCTACAGGGTCAGCGTTTCAATACCGCTTTTACGGCCGCCACCGACCGCTCCACATCAGCCTCTGTCATCGCCGTAAACATCGGCAACGACACGATCAAACGCCCCACCTTCTCCGCGACCGGGAACATGCCTTCCTTGAACCCCTGTGCCCGATAAAGGCTCAGCAGGTGGATCGGCGGGTAGTGGTAGCCAATACCCACGCCGTGAGCTTGCATCTGCTCCATGAAGGTGGCGCGGGCAGGCAGGCCATCCTGACGTTCCGGCAGTACCAGTTGGAACAGGTGCCAGTTGCTGTTTTCGAAATCTGCGGGCGGCAGTTGCGCGCCGTATTGCTCTTCGAAGTCACTGCCGAAGCATTTGAAGTAGTGTCGCGCCAGGTTCTGGCGGTGAGCGGTGATCTTTTCGATATGAGCGAACTGACCCAGGCCAATGGCGGCGGCGATGTCGGTCATGTTGAACTTGCCGCCCAGCACGTCCACGTCCAGGCCATCGAAGCCGGTGCGGGTAACGCCCTGCAGGCGATATTTTTCGGCCAGACGGGCTTCTTCGGCGTTGTTCAACACCAGGCAGCCACCTTCGGACGAGGTGATGTTCTTGTTGGCCTGGAAGCTGAACGACACGAAGTCGCCGGTCGCGCCAATGCGCTCGCCATCCCAGCTGGAACCCAGGGCTTGGGCGGCGTCTTCGACGATGCGCAGGTTGTACTTGTTGGCCAGTGCGTAAAGCATTGGCATGTCCAGCGGTAGGCCCGCCAGGTACACCGGAATGATTGCCTTGGTGCGCGGGGTGATTGCCGCCTCTACCTGAGCCAGGTCGATATTGCGGGTGACAGGGTCGATATCGGCAAACACGGGGGTGGCGCCCACTTCCAGAATCACGTTGGCCGTGGCAACCCAGGAAATCGGTGTGGTGATCACTTCATCGCCAGGGCCGATGCCCGCAATGCGCAGGGCAATTTCCATGGTGCAGGTGCCTGAGTTGAACGTGCGCACCGGGCGCCCACCAAAGTATTCCGACAACTGTGCCTCGAAGGCCTGCACTTTGGGACCGCTGGTGATCCAGCCTGAGCGCAATACATCGCCGACCGCCGAGATGGTGGCTTCATCAATGGTAGGTTTGGAAAACGGCAGAAAGGGCAGTTGGCTCATAACGACGAAGGCATCCGTTTCAGATTGGCGATGAGTGAGGGACGTATCAGTACCGGCATGGTTACATGACTCGACTGAATATAGCCTGTCGCCCGTGAACGATTCGTCATGTTGCGGACAAAAAAATGCCGCTTGAATAAGCGGCATTTTTTATGGGGCGTTTGTTACTCGGCCACAGCATTTTTCGCGAGGATGGCGTTGGCCAATTCCATATCCGTGGCTTGCAGGCCCGGATTGTCAGCGCGAACCTTCTGCATGGCTGCTTCCAGGTACGGGCCACGAATGCCGCCGTCGCTGGCAACGAAGCTGCCGGCGTCGTCTTGGGCGGCGACCACCAGCTTGTGGTCCTTGAAGGTCAGGTACGTCGAGCCGGTGGTGGCGCCCGAAGAGATGACATTGCGCCAGAAGCTGTCGGCCATGGCTGAACCGACAGGGAGGGAAAGCACAGCGAGGGTTGCGACAGCATATTTAAGACGCATGATGGGTGACTCCGGGTGGGTTATCTGTACTTTATGATTGTAGTAAGCCCAGCCGAGTTCCATCACTGACTAAACAGTTTCAACTGTTAAAACCACGCCATTCTGACCAATCACCCGTACTTGAGCGCCTACAGGGCTGTCCGGACCGGTTGCCATCCACACCCCATCACCGACTTTTATCTTGCCCCGGCCATCGACGATCGCCTGGTGCACCACAAAGACACGCCCCACCAGTTCCGAGCCGCGTTCGTTCAGCCCCGGCTGGTCGCTGGCCTTTGCGCTGCTGCGTTGGCGTTTCCACCAATACACGGCCGTCAATATCGACAGCACCGCGAACAACAGCAGTTGCCATTCCAGCCCAAGCGGCGGCACCAGGAACTTGATCACGCCCACCGCGGCCGCCGCGATACCCATCCACAGCAGGTAGCCGCCAGCGCCGAATACCTCCAGGATCAGCAGCACCGTGCCCAGTGCCAGCCAGTCCCAGAACGACAAGTGCTGCAGGAATTCCCACATGGCCTCAGCCTTTCTTGCTGTCGAAGGTGGCCTTGACGATCTCGCCGATGCCGCCCACGGCGCCAATCACCTGGCTGGCGTCCAGCGGCATCAGGATGACCTTGCTGTTGTTGGCTGACGCCAGCTTGCCCAGGGCGTCGATGTATTTCTGCGCCACGAAGTAGTTGACCGCCTGCACGTTGCCCGACGCGATGGCTTCCGACACGACCTGCGTCGCGCGAGCTTCCGCTTCGGCCTGGCGTTCACGGGCTTCGGATTCAAGGAAAGCCGCCTGTCGGCTACCTTCAGCCTCAAGGATCTGTGCCTGCTTCTTGCCTTCGGCGGTCAGGATCGCCGAGGCGCGCAGGCCTTCGGCTTCCAGAATCTGCGCACGCTTGATCCGTTCGGCTTTCATCTGGCCGGACATGGCGGCCATCAGGTCGGCAGGCGGGCTGATGTCCTTGATCTCGATACGGGTGATCTTGATGCCCCACGGCGCGGTGGCTTCATCCACGGTTTTCAGCAGTTTTTCGTTGATGCCGTCGCGCTGGCTGAGCATGGCGTCCAGCTCCATGGAGCCCAGCACGGTACGGATATTGGTTTGCAGCAGGTTGCGGATGGCATGTTCGAGGTTATTGACCTCGTAGGCGGCCTGGGCGGTGTTGACCACCTGGAAGAAACACACGGCATCGATCTGCACGGTGGCGTTGTCGGCAGTGATGACTTCCTGGGGCGGAATATCCAGCACGCTCTCCATCACGTTGATCTTGCGGCCGATGCGGTCCATGACCGGGATGATGATGTTGAGGCCGGGCTTGAGGGTGTTGGTGTAGCGACCGAAACGTTCGACGGTCCACTGGTAGCCCTGCGGCACCACCTTGAAGCCCATGAACAGGATGGCCACGGCCAGGCCCACAAAAAGAAGCAGTACGGTTCCGATCTGCATAACGATTCCCTATCTGAAAGTGTCAGTGAAACGACGTTCGGCCGATTGTAACGGTCTCGTCACGGATAAGAACGGTTTCATGCCCCGGCAATCAAAGGATTTGTTTCTGAATCCCCAGGCGTTACGCGCAAGACTTCAGCCAGGGTGGTAAGGCCGGCATTCATCTTGTCGATACCGGCCATGCGCAGGCTGCACATGCCTTGTTCAAGCGCCGCGCGGCGCAGCGCCTGTATATCGGCACCGGGCGTGATAAAGCCCTTGAGCGCTTCGTCCACCACCATGATTTCATAGAGGCCGGCCCGGCCCCGGTAGCCACTGTCACGACACTCCGCGCACCCGACCGCCTCATGGGCTTCAGTGTCTTTCACAGCGCGTTTGCAGTGAGGGCACAACACCCTCACCAGCCGCTGCGCCATCACGCCTATCAGCGTAGCCTTGATTAAATAATGAGCAATTCCCAGCTCTTGCAAGCGACTGATGGCGCTGGGGGCATCGTTGGTGTGCAGGGTCGACAGCACCAAATGCCCGGTCAGTGCGGCCTGGATCGCCATTTCTGCGGTTTCCTGATCACGAATCTCCCCGATCATGATGATGTCCGGGTCTTGTCGCAGCAGGGCGCGAATGCCGCTGGCGAAGGTCAGGTCGATGTTGTGCTGTACCTGCATCTGGTTGAAGGCGGGCTCGACCATTTCGATCGGGTCTTCCACCGTGCACAGGTTGACCTCGCGGGTCGCCAGTTGCTTGAGCGTGGTGTAGAGGGTGCTGGTCTTGCCCGACCCCGTTGGCCCGGTGACGAGGATGATGCCATTGGCCTGCCGAGTCATGGCGTGCCAGCGTTGTTGGTCATCGGTAGACAAACCCAACTGGTCAAAATCCTTGAGCAGGACCTGTGGGTCGAAAATGCGCATCACCAGTTTTTCGCCAAACGCAGTGGGCAAGGTGGACAGGCGCAGTTCCACCTCGGTGCCTGTGGGGCTCTTGGTCTTGACTCGCCCATCCTGGGGTTTGCGCTTTTCTGCCACATTCATCCGGCCCAGGCTTTTGAGGCGGCTGACCACGGCCATGGTGACTTGGGGCGGGAATTGGTAGACATCATGCAATAACCCATCGATGCGAAAACGCACGCGGCCCTGGTCGCGGCAGGGTTCGATGTGGATATCGCTGGCCCGCTGGCCGAAGGCGTATTGCAGCAGCCAGTCGACGATATTGACGATATGCGCGTCATTGGCATCGGGCTCCTTGTCGTGGGCGCCGAGGTTGAGCAGTTCGGCAGTGCCAGGCACAGCAGACTTTTGATCGGCACCGCTGACCGACTTGGCCAAGCGGTAAAACTCGCCGATGCAGCGCCGTATGTCCTGTGGGTTGGCGACCACGCGTTTGATCGAACGCTTGAGCACCTGTGCCAGGCCGGCTTCCCAGGCGGTGATGCCGGGCTGGGCGCTGGCGATGGTCACGGTGTGCGCGTCCACGGCCACCGCGAGAATGGTGTGGCGTAAAGCGAAAGCGTGGGACATCAATGGCACCACGGTCGCCGCGTCGATCTTCAACGGGTCGATGCGCAGATAAGGCTGCCCAACGTGCCGGGCAAGCCATTGCGTCAGGGTTTCCAGGCAAGGCCCCTGTGCTGCAATGCACTCCAAGGGGTGCAACGCATTGTTGGCGGGTAGCGCAGACAACTGCCGGGCGGTTTCGGGTGTTATCACGCCGCTGTCGACCATGGCGGGTAATAGTCGATGCAGTTCCAAAGGTTGATCAGCGGGCATTACACGTTTCCTGGGTAGGCTTGGGGCGTAAACCCAGGCTAGTCAGCCCCTGACTCAGCGCCTCCCGGCTTGTATTGCAGGCTTTTACAGCGCGACGGCTACCCGCTCTTGAGGCTCCGCGGAATCAGCTGCCCACAGTTCCAGGCTGCACACGCTGATCACATTTCGAATCTTTTCACCGATCACCTGGGCCCGGTGCCAGCTTAGGTCATTCATCACGATATCCACGCTCAGTAGGTCGTCCTCGCGGTTCACCTGGACCTGGCTGGGCGTCAGGAACTGCAGTGCAAAATAGTTGAGCACGCGGCACAGCACGTCCGGCTCAGCTTCGGCGACGATGCGGTAATGCGCCTGGCAATGCGCGCTGTTGACGGCCCACGCATCGACGCGGGTGGCGGGGTGGATGGTTTCGACGGCGTGCATGCTGACTCTCCAGATTCGACTGGAGAAATTTTTACATTCGGCACGGGAGATTTCTTATCTAAGATCGGCCATATTGGCCGCTATATGAATCACTCAATTCAATATGTCGGCAATCAAAGGTATTTTTATGCATAGCGAGCTGGACGCCTACGACCGTCGCATCCTGGCCCTGCTGCAAGAGGACGCCTCGCTGTCCAGTGCGCAGATCGCCGAGCAGGTGGGCCTGTCTCAATCGCCGTGCTGGCGGCGTATCCAGCGGCTCAAGGAGGAGGGGGTGATCCGTGGCCAGGTGACCTTGCTTGATCGCAAGAAGATCGGCCTCAACACGCAGATCTTCGCCGAGGTCAAACTCAACGCCCACGGTCGGTCCAACTTCACTGAATTCACCGAGGCGATTCGCGGTTTTCCGGAAGTGCTGGAGTGCTATGTGCTGATGGGGGCGGTGGATTTTCTGCTGCGCATCGTGACGGCGGATATCGAGGCGTACGAGCGGTTTTTCTTTGAGAAACTGTCGATGGTGCCGGGGATCCAGGAGGTCAATTCGATTGTGGCGCTGTCGGAGATCAAGTCCACCACGAGCCTGCCAGTGTTGCGCTGACAGGCTGGGCCCTATCGCCCGCAAGCGGGCTCCTACACGGTAAACCCAATCCCTGTAGGAACCGGCTTGCCGGCGATAGCGATCTTACAGGCGCAACAAAGTCTTCCAGGCCCGGTTCTGGTACACCGCAATCGCTTGATGCATCCGCGCATCCAGCGACTCATCGGTGATCAGCTGGTTGGCCAGTTGCGCCAACTTGTTCAGCTCGCCGTACAAACGGTCCAGCTCCGGAATGTCCACCACATGGCGCGCATGGTGCAGCCAGGCCTGAATGCGTTCGATACGTGGCAGTTGCTCGGCCAGGTCTTCCGGCTGCTGCTGGTAGCGCGGCAGTTGCAGGGCGACGGCGTCGTCTGCCAGCAGGCGCGGCAGCCAGTTGGTGATTTGTGCAGCGCCCTGGCGATTGCCACGCACGTTGCGGTCGGCGGTCCAGGTACGGGCCAGCAACCAGCGGGAGGCGTTCAGCGAGAACAGGCCCCAACGCACGTCGTCCAATTCTTCGATGAATTGTTCTGGTGCGGCTTTGCGAATGTCTTCGTCGTCGTCACCGGCTTGTACCAGCGGGCGCCAGTCTTCCAGCAGGGCATCGAGTGCGCTGCGCAGTTCACTGGTGGACTGACGAGGTGCAGCTTGACCGAGGCTGCCGACCAGGGCGCGCAGTTCGCCCAGGTTGTCGACCCAGTCCTTCAGCAGGCGCCAGTGGCCATTGAAACGGTATTGTTCGGCCAGGCGCTGGCTGCTGCCGAGCAGGTGCCACATGATGGCGGCGAAAGCGTCGTCCAGCGGCATTTCGGCGTGCAGCTCAGGTGCCGGCAGGCTCAGGGAGTAGCTGCTGGCGTCGTACAGGCGGTAGCCGCGCTCGGCCTTGCTGATGTCGCAGGGCATCAGGGCCAGGGTGGCGGCCAGTTCGGCGGCCAGTTCCAGTAGGGCAGCCGGTTCGCCTTCACGCAATTCCAGCTCCAGCTCGCAGATTTCTTCTTTCTGCTTGCCGACCACCACGTGGCCCAGGTCCAAGGCCGCTTCGATAACCACCTTGGCCTTGCCACGGCCCCAGGCGATTTCGGCGCGCTCACGCACGAAGTCGGTGGTGAAGATCGGCTTAAGGGTCTTTTTGTCCAGCTCGGCCAGTTGCTCGGGCCAGCATTCGCCGTCCAGCTTCTTCACGTCGAGCTTGGCTTTGGGCAGGTCCCAGTTGTACTCGTTGCGTTCCGACAAGCCGGCGACGCTCTGGCCACGGGTCTTGAGGGTCTGGATGATGTCGTCACCGTCCTTGCGCAGGCGCAGGGCGACTTTGGCCTGGGCCAGGTCGCGCTCGGGGGTGTCGAAATACTGGTTCATCAACTCACGGCGTTCCCAGCCACTTTTGTTGCGTTTTTTCAGTAGCGGGTGCTCACGCAGCGCGGCGAGGGTCTCGCGGCTGACGCGGAGCTTGATTTCGGTTTCTTTTTGCATGGCCGGAACATCCAGGATCGGGAGCGCAGCCGGGGAAAAGAGTGGCTGCCAAGGTCGTGCAGTGTACAGGACTGAGCCCGGCAACGCGCCGCAACGGTTTATTGTGTCGTGCAGATGGCTCTATAGTGGGGCTCATCCGGGAAGTTGAGAGACCGCGCATGCCATTACCGTCCATGAAAGAGCAGTTCGCCGCGCTGATTGCTGCGCCGTCGGTCAGTTGCACCCAGGCGTCTCTCGACCAGACCAACCGCCCGGTGATCGATTTGCTTGCCAGTTGGCTGGGCGACCTGGGATTTGCCATCGACATCCAGCAGGTCAGCCCTGGCAAGTTCAACCTGCTGGCCAGTTTCGGCAGTGGCCCGGGTGGGCTGGTGTTGGCAGGTCACAGCGATACGGTTCCTTACGACGCCGCGCTGTGGAAGACCGACCCGCTCAAGCTGACGGAAGTCGACGGCCGCTGGGTAGGACTGGGCAGTTGCGACATGAAGGGCTTTTTCGCCCTGGCCATCGAAGCGGTGTTGCCGCTGCTGGATCAACCGTTCAAGCAACCGCTATTGATCCTCGCTACCTGTGATGAAGAAAGCTCCATGTCCGGCGCTCGTGCGCTGGCTGAGGCGGGGCGGCCACTGGGGCGTGCGGCGGTGATCGGCGAGCCTACCGGCCTCAAGCCGATCCGCCTGCACAAGGGCGTGATGATGGAACGCATCGACATTCTGGGCCAGAGTGGCCATTCGTCGGATCCGAGCCTGGGCCACAGCGCACTTGAAGCCATGCACGACGCCATCGGCGAACTGCGCGGCCTGCGCCTGGCCTGGCAGCGCGAGTACCGTAACCCGCAATTCAGCGTACCCCAGCCGACCATGAATTTCGGTTGTATCCACGGTGGCGACAACCCCAACCGTATCTGCGGCCAGTGCTCCCTGGAATTCGACCTGCGCCCCCTGCCGGGCATGGACCCCCAGGTGCTACGCGATGCGATCCGGCAGAAGCTGCAACCCTTGGCCGAGCGTCATCAGGTCAAGATCGACTACGCGCCGTTGTTCCCCGAAGTGCCCCCGTTCGAACAGCCCGAAGACGCCGAACTGGTGCGTGTGGCTGAACGTTTGACCGGTCATCGTGCCGAAGCAGTAGCGTTCGGCACCGAAGCGCCTTATCTTCAGCGCCTTGGGTGTGAAACCCTGGTGCTTGGCCCTGGCGACATCGCCTGTGCCCATCAGCCGGGCGAGTACCTCGAAATGTCACGCTTGACGCCTACAGTGCGTCTATTGCGGGAACTGATCGAACACTACTGCCTGAAACCCGCATAAATTAACCCCAACCTGTTCGTACATAGAAAGGAGAGTGAGCGTGTCGCCAAGCCTGTTCCGACGATAACCATCAGCCCGCTGTGCGCTTTCACGATTCATCCTTTTCGGCTGCTTTTTATTACAGGCCCAGGTGTTATGCCCGACTACGTAAATTGGCTTCGTCACGCTTCGCCCTACATCAATGCCCACCGCGACTGCACCTTTGTGGTCATGCTCCCGGGCGACGGTGTGGAACACCCCAACTTCGGCAATATCGTCCACGACCTGGTGCTGCTCCACAGCCTGGGCGTGCGGCTGGTGCTGGTCCATGGTTCGCGCCCACAGATCGAAACCCGTCTTGAAGCACGCGGCCTGACCCCGGCTTACCACGAAGGCTTGCGCATCACCGATGCCGCAACGCTGGAGTGTGTGATCGACGCGGTCGGCCACTTGCGGATTGCCATTGAAGCGCGCCTGTCCATGGACATGGCCTCCTCGCCGATGCAGGGCTCGCGCCTGCGGGTGGCCAGCGGCAACCTGGTGACGGCGCGGCCGATCGGCGTGCTTGAAGGGGTGGACTACCACCACACCGGCGAAGTGCGTCGGGTCGACCGCAAGGGCATCAATCGCCTGCTGGATGAACGCTCCATCGTGCTGTTGTCGCCTCTGGGTTATTCGCCTACCGGTGAGATTTTCAACCTGGCCTGCGAAGACGTCGCCACGCGCGCCGCCATCGACCTGGGCGCCGACAAACTGCTGCTGTTCGGCGCCGATTTAGGCCTGATTGATGAACATGGTCGTCTGGTGCGCGAGTTGCGCCCGCAACAAGTGCCGGCGCACCTGCAGCGCCTGGGCAGCAACTATCAAGCCGAACTGTTGGACGCGGCAGCCGAGGCGTGCCGGGGCGGGGTAGGGCGCAGCCACATCGTGAGCTACGCCGAAGACGGTGCTTTGCTCACCGAGCTGTTTACCCGGGACGGCGGCGGTACGCTGGTGGCCCAGGAACAATTCGAGCAGGTACGCGAAGCGGCGATTGAAGATGTCGGTGGTTTGCTCGATCTGATCAGCCCGCTGGAAGAGCAGGGCATCCTGGTGCGTCGCTCGCGGGAAGTGCTGGAGCGTGAGATCGAACAATTCAGCGTGGTGGAGCGCGAAGGCATGATCATCGCCTGTGCGGCGCTGTATCAGATCGCGGATTCGGACGCGGGCGAGCTGGCGTGCCTGGCGGTCAACCCGGAGTACCGTCATGGTGCGCGGGGTGATGTGTTGCTGGAGCGCATCGAGACCCGGGCGCGGGCGCAGGGTTTGAAAACCTTGTTCGTTCTCACCACTCGTACCGCCCACTGGTTCCGTGAGCGTGGTTTTGAGCCGAGCAGCGTGGACCGCCTGCCGTCGGCGCGGGCGTCGCTGTACAACTACCAGCGTAACTCGAAGATTTTCGAAAAGGCTTTGTAACCCACAATTGTGTAGGAGCCGGCTTGCCGGCGATGGCGCCCTTGAAAGTGCCATCGCC